>CAZQIE010000008.1:11678-61024 GCA_964593675.1 uncultured Opitutales bacterium | reverse complement strand
GCTTCAAACAGCTCGGTCACAATCTGTACAGTCTAAAATGTCGATTGGCCCTAGATTAGGTCCAAGCGACATAGGGGTTATAGCAAGAGGAGAGGAGAAGCAAGATAGACGAAGGATAGCAGTGGGAGTCGTTTCTGTCGAAGCGAGTAGCTATGCGGCAGTGTTTTTTGAGTTTCTGAAATCAGCGTTCAATGAGGTTGCTTCCTTGTAGAAGTTTTTGTCGTGAGGGATCGAGCCCCCGAGTATCGGCCACAAGAGAGCCGCAACGGCCTCGGCAAAAGAAGACCATCACAAAGGAATCTTCATCTGGAGGGCTATAGCCGCCCCGCCAACGGAGATAAAAACCGGGATAAAACCCTTTTGCAACCCGACGCCAGCAGCCAAAAACCGCTGCACCTCGTTTCCCAAAACCACAAGCCACACAGGGACTTACACACCTACTAGAAACTGGCTGCCCGGGCAGGGATCGAACCTGCGACCAAGTGATTAACAGTCACCTGCTCTGCCGCTGAGCTACCGGGCAACGTTTGAATCTCGGTGCCGAGGGTGGCACCGGGAAAGTCGGGAATTAAGGGGGCCAGAGGGGCCTCTGTCAACACTTTGCAGTGCGGATTTTCGGAAAAAAAAGGCGCCCCCGGGTTTGACCGGGAGCGCCTTTGAAGCAGCGGTGCTGCGTTGGGCTGGCTGTTGCCGTTCGCGTTGCACGTGCCGCGTTGGCCGGAGCCCGCGCGGTGCTGCCGCGGAAGGCTGCCTTACATCATGCCGCCCATGCCGCCCATCCCGCCCATGCCGTGGTCGCCCGCGGGGGCGGCCGGCTTTTCTTCCGGGATGTCGGTGATCATGCACTCGGTGGTGAGGAGCAGGCCGGCGACGGACGAGGCGTTCTGGAGGGCGGTGCGGGTGACCTTGGTGGGGTCGACCACGCCAGCCTTGAAGAGGTCCTCATACTGGCCGGTGCCGACGTTGTAGCCTTCGGCGCCCTTCTTGCGGCTGACTTCCTGGACGACGAGGGAGCCTTCGATGCCCGCGTTTTCGCAGAGCTGGCGAAGGGGGGCTTCGATCGCACGGCGGACGATCTGCGCGCCGATCTTTTCGTCTTCGTCGTCGAGCTTGAGGGTCTCAAACACTTTGAGCGTGCGCAGGAGCGCAACGCCGCCGCCGGGCAGGATGCCTTCTTCGACGGCCGCGCGGGTCGCGTGGAGGGCGTCTTCGACGCGGGCCTTCTTTTCCTTCATCTCAGGCTCCGTAGCGGCGCCGACCTTGACGACGGCAACGCCACCGGCGAGCTTCGCAAGGCGCTCCTGGAGCTTCTCGCGGTCGTAGTCCGAGGAGGTTTCCTCGATCTGGCGGCGGATCTGCTTCACGCGGGCCTGGATGTCCGTGCCCTTGCCAGCGCCTTCGACGATGGTCGTGTTTTCCTTGTCCACGACGATGCGCTTGGCGCGGCCGAGGTCGGCGAGCTGGATGTGCTCAAGCTTGATGCCGAGGTCTTCGGTGATGCAGCGGCCACCGGTGAGGACGGCGATGTCTTCGAGCATGGCCTTGCGGCGGTCGCCAAAGCCGGGGGCCTTGACGGCGCAGACATTGAGGGTGCCGCGGAGCTTGTTGACGACGAGCGCGGCGAGGGCTTCGCCTTCCACGTCCTCAGCGATGATGAGGAGGGGCTTGCCGGTCTTGGCAACGGTCTGGAGGACCGGGAGCAGGTCGTTGAGGCTGGAGATCTTCTTTTCGAAGATGAGGATGTAGCCGTCTTCAATCGTGACGTTCATCGCCTCGGCGTTGGTCACGAAATAGGGGCTGAGGTAGCCGCGGTCGAACTGCATGCCTTCGACGACGTCGAGGGTCGTCTCAATGCTCTTGGCTTCCTCAACGGTGATCGTGCCGTCCTTGCCGACCTTGTCCATGGCCTCGGCAATGATGTTGCCGATCTCGGCGTCCCAGTTGGCGGAGACGGTGGCAACCTGGCGGATGTCTTCGCGACCGGAGACCTTCTTGGAGATCTTGGCGAGCTCGGCGACGATGCCTTCGACGGCCTTGTCGATGCCGCGCTTCAGGAAGATCGGGTTGGAGCCGGCGGTGACGTTCTTGAGGCCTTCCTTGTAGATGGCTTCGGCGAGAACGGTCGCGGTCGTGGTGCCGTCACCGGCGTTGTCCGAGGTCTTGGAGGCAACCTCCTTGACCATCTGGGCGCCCATGTTTTCGTAGGGGTCCGCGAGCTCGATTTCCTTGGCGACGGTGACGCCGTCCTTGGTCACGAGGGGAGACCCAAACTTCTTGTCGATAAGGACGTTGCGGCCCTTGGGCCCGAGGGTGACCTTCACCGCGCGGGCGAGCACTTCAACGCCCTTGAGGATGCGCTTGCGGGCGTTTTCGTCGAACTTGAGTTGCTTTGCCATAGACTGAATTTACTAAGGTTTTTTTGGGGCGGGCACGGCGCGGAGCCGGCCTGCCAGGCGGTCTAGCGGTTGATGATGCCGAGGATGTCGTCCTGGCGCAGGAGCGTGTACTTGGCGTCGCCGACCTTCACTTCGGTGCCGCCGTATTTGGCGATCAGGACGATGTCGCCGACCTTCACTTCGAAGGGGACGGTGGCGCCCTTCTCGTCCTTGCGGCCGGTGCCGAGCGCGACGACTTCGGCTTCCTGCGGCTTTTCCTTGGCAGAGTCGGGAATGATGATCCCGCCTTTGACCTGTTCCTTTTCCTCTACGGCCTTGACCAATACGCGGTCGCCGAGCGGCTGAATGGTGGATTTCATGTGTTGGGTTGTGTAAGGTTTTTTTGGATACGCGCGTTTCCGTTCACGCGCCTGTCGTGTGAAACAAAGAGGGGACGGGACGCGCCGTGTGCTTCTGGCGCGCCCCGCCAAAGGGGACGTTATTTCTTGTCCTTGTTGTCGTCGTCGACGACTTCGAAGTCGGCGTCCACAACGTTGTCGTCCTTCTTGCCGGCTTCCTTGCGCTCTGCCCCGCCCTGCTGCTGCTGCTGCGGGCCGGGACCAGCCTGCGGGCCGCCCTGGGCGCCCTGGGCGCCGCCGGCGTGCTGGTAGAGGTCACGGGCAACGGCTTCAAAGGCCTTGTTGAGTTTGTCGAGGGCACCCTTCACCGCCTCGACGCTCGCGCTGGCGTCGCCGTGAACCTTGCGGCCTTCGGCGACGAGCTTCTCGAGTTCGGAACGCTTGTCGGACGGGATCTTGTCGCCAAGCTCACGCAGCTGCTTCTCGATCTGGTAGAGCATCGTGTCGAGCTGGTTCCTGACCTCGATGAGCTCCTTCTGGCGCTTGTCCTCGTCCGCGTGGGCCTGGGCTTCGCGCTTCAGGCGCTCGATCTCGTCCTTGTCGAGCCCCGAGGACCCGGTGATGGAGATCTTCTGGTCGCGGCCCGTGCCAAGGTCCTTTGCGGTGACGTGCAGGATGCCGTTCGCGTCGATGTCGAAGGTGACTTCGATCTGCGGCACGCCGCGCGGTGCGGGCGGGATGCCATCGAGGCGGAAGTTGCCGAGCATCTTGTTGTCACGCGCAAGCGGGCGTTCGCCCTGGAGAACCTTGATGTCGACGGCGGTCTGGCTGTCCGCGTAGGTGGAGAAGACTTGGCTCTTCTTCGTCGGAATCGTCGTGTTGCGCTCGATCATCGGGGTGGCGATGCCGCCCGCGGTCTCGATGCTCAGGGTCAGCGGCGTGACGTCGAGCAGGAGCACATCGCGGACTTCGCCCTGGAGGACGCCGCCCTGAATGGCAGCGCCGACGGCGACGACTTCGTCCGGGTTCACGCCCTTGTGGGGCTCTTTGCCAGCGAGCTGGCGGGCGATGTCAACGATGCGCGGCATGCGGGTCATGCCGCCCACGAGCACGAGCTCGTCGATGTCCTTCTCGCTGACGCCGGCATCCTTCAGGCAAAGCTTGAAGGGCTCAATCGTGCGCTGCGCGAAGTCTTCGCAGAGCTGCTCCAGCTTGGAGCGGGTGATGGAGACGTTGAGGTGCTTCGGGCCCGAAGCGTCCGCCGTGATAAAGGGCAGGTTGATGTCGTACTGCTGTGCCGAGGACAGGGCGATCTTCGCCTTTTCCGCCTCTTCCTTGAGGCGCTGCCGGGCCATCGGGTCCTTGCTCAGGTCGATGCCGTTGTCCTTCTTAAACTCGTTGGTGAGCCACTCCATCACGCGCTCGTCCCAGTTGTCGCCGCCGAGGAGCGTGTCACCGTTCGTCGCCTTCACTTCGAAGACGCCGTCGCCGATTTCGAGGATGGAAATGTCGTAGGTGCCGCCGCCGAGGTCGTAAACCGCGATGGTCTCGTCCTTCTTCTTGTCGAGGCCGTAGGCGAGCGAGGCCGCCGTGGGCTCGTTGATGATGCGCACGACATCGAGGCCCGCGATGGTGCCGGCGTCCTTGGTGGCCTGGCGCTGGGCGTCGTTGAAGTAGGCCGGGACCGTGATCACGGCCTTCGTGATCTTCTCACCAAGGTAGGCTTCGGCGTCGGCCTTGAGCTTCGCGAGCACCATGGACGAGATCTGCTCCGGCGCAAAACGCTCGGTCTTGCCGCCGACGAGGCACTCGATCCAGGCGTCGCCGTTCTTGCCTTCGACGATCTTGTAGGGAAGGGTCTGGGCCAACTGGCGCACTTCGCTGTATTTGCGGCCGATCAGACGTTTCGCCGAAAAAATCGTGTTCGCGGGATTCGTGATGGCCTGCCGTTTAGCGGCCTGCCCGACAATGCGTTCGCCCGTCTTTGTGAAAGCAACAACAGAAGGGGTCGTGCGCGCGCCCTCCGAGTTGGGGATCACAACCGGTTCGCCGCCTTCCATCACCGCCATGCACGAGTTGGTGGTGCCGAGGTCTATGCCAAGTATCTTGCTCACGTATACCGTCTAGCAGTGGATGTACCATAGGAGCCAAAGGGCCTACGCGTTGCCTGAAAATCAACAACTTACAAACCATATAACAAAAAAAAGACCTGGCCCTTCCAGAGGCAACCAAAGACAGATTGTCCCACATGTCACACTGGAGGGCGCCGTTTGACCGGGGGTTGTCACACGTGTCAGTCCCAGGGGCGCGCAGGAGTGAGAAACGGTTTGAAGGAGGGGAACGGGATCTCCACAGTAGCGGCCCATGGAAAAGACGCTGGTGGTGATGGCAGCAGGAATGGGCAGCCGCTATGGCGGGCTGAAGCAGGTCGACGGTTTTGGGCCGTCGAACGAGACGCTGCTGGAATATTCGCTTTTTGATGCGCTGCGCGCCGGTTTCCAGCGCGTCGTGTTCGTGGTTCGGCGCGACATGGTGGAGCTGTTCAAGGCGAATGTGGTGAGCCGCTTTGCCCATCGGGTGCCGCACGCCTTCGTTTATCAGGAGCTTGACGCCCTCCCCTCGCCTTTCACTCCGCCCCCAGGTCGTCAGCGTCCCTGGGGTACGGGGCACGCCGTGCTGATGGCGCGGCCTGAAGTCAAGGGCCCCTTCGCCGTGATCAACGCGGACGACTATTACGGGCCGGGCGCCTTCCGCGCGCTTGTCGAGTTTCTGGACCGACCGCAGACGGGGCCCGTTCCCGTGTTTTCGCTCGTCGGGTACCGGATCGACCGCACCCTGTCCGAGCACGGCGCCGTTGCCCGCGGGGTGTGCCAGGTGGACGCCGGAATGGGCCTGCTCAGCGTAACGGAGCACCCGAAGATCGAGCAGCGCCCGGACGGCATCTTTTCGGTGGGCGACCCCCAGAATCCCACGCGCCTTGATCCCGCCACGTACGTCTCCCTGAACACCTGGGGCTTCACGCCGGCGCTTTTCGACATGCTGGCACCGCGTTTTGAGGCCTTCCTAAAGCGCAACAGTGCAGACGCTAAGGCGGAGTTCTACCTGCCCGCAGCCGTGGATGCCGCGTTGCGCGCCGGTGAGGCCAAGGCGGTTGTCCTGCCCACGGACGAGCAGTGGTTCGGCGTGACCTACCGTGAAGACCGTCCGCGCGTGCAGGAGCAAATCCGGCTCCGGTTGGAAGGGGGCCAATACCCGCGCGCGCTCTGGGCATAGGGCAGTTCCATTCTGAACTGTGCTTTACGCCGACGTTGCGGCGACCGCGACCGGCGTGGGCGGTTACTTTTGGCTTCACGGCTCGGAATTGCGGCCCGTGGCGGTTGCAGACGCCCCATCCTCGCGTCGGCGCGGGCGAAAGAGTGGTTCCAGTGGTTGCGACAACCTAAATTTGAAGTGCTCTAGGCGCGTCTGCGTCCGGCACGGGAGACGCCCGTGCCCGCAAGGACGCCCAATTCCAGGAACCGGTTCTTCGCGGCAGTTTCCGCGTTACAACGCAACTTCAAGCACGCGCTTGGCGGCTTCCGTCTGGGCATGCACTTCCGCGATGAGTGCGGGCACTTGCTCGACAGAAAGGCCGAGATCGCTCCAGGCGTCCTCGATGAAATGGTCAGGATAGGGCTGGAGGCCGTTGCGAATGTTCTCCACGTTGCAGGCGTAGTTGGCGACGTGGACGGCCTTGACGATCGCGGCCTGACCCGGTGGCACGATCATCGGGTTGTGGTGATTCTTCACCGCCTGGACCATGGAGCGCGGCAGATTCCAGCGCAGGAGAAGCAGGCTGCCCACTTCGCCGTGGTCGAGCCCCAGGTACTCGCGCTCAATCTCCCACAGCTCGCGGTGCGCGTTGGGCGCAGTCAGGACGAGGTCGTAGTGCTGGCGCGCGTAATGGTCGAGGATGAGGATGCCCAGATCGTGCAGGAGTCCCGCAACAAAGCCTTCAGGCGAGGGTTTGCCGATACGCGGCGACATGCGTTCCACGATGGGAACGGCAAAGCCCACGGAAAGGTTATGCATCCAGAACTGCGCAAAGTTCAGCCGGCCCTGCCTCGGCATGGCCGCGATGATTGACAGCGAAAATATGAGGTTGCGCGTTTCGCGCAGGCCAATGCGCAGGACGGCGTCTTCCACACGCGTAACCGGAACACCGCCACCATAGTAGGCGGAATTGGCGTGCTTGAGCACCCGGCTTACCAAGGCGGCATCCAGCCGCGTGACTTCAGCGAGCTTGTGCAACGACACCTGCTCGTCCGACGCAAGCCTCATCAGCTTGGCGAAAACGTCCGGAAGCGTCGGGAGATTCTGCTTCTCCAGACTCGTCAGGATACGGTCGCGCAGCTCCTTAGCCGCGCCGCCCAGTACCTTACCGTTGTTTATGCTCCCTTCCCCAGACATTGCATGATGCGAGCGGCTAGGTCTTGGGCGTTGAAGGGCTTAACAAGGTAGTTTGCCGCGCCAGCCTGCAGCGCTTTGACGATATTGGCTTTTTCGCCTTCCGTCGTGATCATCATCACGGGCTTACTCGACCACCGGGCGTCGGACTTAATACGCTTGAGCAGTTCGAGCCCGTTCATGCCCGGCAGATTCCAGTCGAGAAGGATGAGGTCCACGTCGCCCTCGACATGCTCCAGTACGCGAAGCGCCTCATACGCATCAGCGGCGTGGAGCGTCTCCATGCCCGCCACGGCGACGGCCTGGGCGACGACGCGCCTCATGGTTTGGGAATCGTCGACTATGAGTACCTTCATTGGGCGGAAGTCTTGCGATAGAGGGTTATGCCGTGCATTTCGATGGGCGTAATGTCGGAGCGCGGCGCAATGGACTCCGTGCGATCAAGAACAAGCCAGCCGCCGGGCGCAAGAACCTTGAGGATGTTTTCGAGCATCGGCTCGCGGGCCTCGGGGGTGTAGGCGTCAAGTAAATGGCGGCACAGCACGAGGTCAAAAGGTCCGAGGTCGTCGAGGGGGTTCTTCAGGCTCCGGTTCAGGAATTCCACACGGGCACGCACAGACGGATCGACGTCCCACGTGGCCTTACCGGATTCCTTGAGAAACCGTTCCCGGTATTCCGGGGGCAACCCGCGTGCGACTTCCACGCGGCTGAAGCGCCCGCTGTTTGCGAGGTAGAGCACCGCGGAGGAAATGTCGATGGCCACAACCTTAAAGGCGTCAACAGGGGCCTCTTTAGGCCGCAGACGCTCCACAGCCATGGCGAGGGAATACGGTTCCTGCCCGGCTGAGCATCCGGCAGAGAGGGCACGGAGCGGCGGGCGCCGCCCTGCCCAGGCCTCCCGCAGCATTGCGGGCAGGACTTCAGCCCGAAGGACACGCCAGAAGTCGTGGTCCCGGAACCAGGCAGTCTCGTGGGTTACAACAGCCTCAAGAATGCGGTTTTCCAGGTTCGACCCCGGCTCCGCTTTTGCACGCTCAAGGACAGCGGCGACGGTGTCCGTCTGGAGCTCCACCATGAGCCGTGCGAGGCGGCTATCGAGCTCATACTCCAGCCGTTCTCCAATGAGGACACCGCAGTTTTTTTCAAGATACTGGCGAAACAGGCGAAAGTCGTCAGGATCGAAGGGCATTGGGGAGGGGGCGCGGTAAGACGCTTTGCCCGTTGGGGTGAGATTGCTCCGCGGCGGAAACGGGGACCTGGGGGTGCGCGACGAAAAACAGCTTCCTAAGCGGCATACCTGTTATCGGCAATTTCGGTTGGGCTGTCAACGCCCGGAGCCTTTGCGCGGGCGAGAATTTCTGCCCAACGCTGCCGTTTGCGGGGCCCGGAGAATTGCCACAAAAAAACGCGGCACCGGATAGGTCCGATGCCGCGTCTTTGCGACGAAATATCGCTCTGCTTGCGCTACTTGTTAAGCACCTTCGCGAGCGTCTCCTTCAGGGCGCGCGCGGAGGCCTGGAGCGCCTGCTTTTCCTTCGGCCACAGCTCCATTTCCACCTGCGAAACCACGCCGCTGCGACCGACGACGGTCGGGACGCTCAGGCAGATGTCCTTGATGCCGTAAAGGCCTTGCTGCATGGACGACACCGGCAGCATCTGCTTCTTGTCGTGCGCGATGCAGTGGACGACTTCCGCGATGGTCGCGCCGACGGCCCAGCCGGCACCGCCCTTGCGCTTGATGACTTCCGCGCCGCTCTTTTGCGTGCGCTCGAAAATCTTCGTCTGGAACTGCTGGTTTACGCCCTGCACGCCCGCAAGCGGCAGGCCCGCAACGGTCGCCGAGGACCAGATGGGCACCATGGTGTCGCCATGCTCGCCGAGGATGAGGGCCTTGACCTGCGTGGGCGCGAGGTTGAGGCTTTCCGCGAGGAGCGAGCGGAAGCGGGCCGTGTCGAGCATCGTGCCGAGGCCGATCACGCGCTTCCAGTCCACGCCGAGGCTCACGACGGCAAGGTGCGTGAGGATGTCGACGGGGTTCGAGACCACGAAGAAAAGGGCGTCCTTCTTGAAGCCGCCGTCCTTGATGCTCTGGAGGATCTGGTTAAAGAGCGTGACGTTGCGGTTGATGAGGTCCAAGCGGCTCTCGTCGGGCTTGCGGCGCAGGCCCGCTGTGATGACGAAAATGTCGCTGTCCTTGGCCCGGGCGTAGTCGCCCGCGTAAATGCGCTGGTCAGCGAGGCAGGACGCGCCGTGCAGCAGGTCCAGCGCTTCGCCTTCGGCGAGTTCAGTATTGGCGTCGAGGATCTGGATTTCCGAGACGATGCCCGCGCACTGCAGCGCAAACGCCGCGTTCGAGCCTACGCGGCCGCCGCCGCCGATGATGGTGACTTTCATGGGGGTGTTCGTGTGGGCTGTTTAGGAATTCTTGAGCTGCTTCAGGACGAGCTCCGTGATCTGCTCAACGACCTTCTCGGCGTCCGTATTGAGCGGCGCTTCCTTTTCTTCGGACGGCGCGCTCGCGACGCACACAACGCCGGGGCGGAAGTCCGAATTGTCGCAAAGTTCGCATTCCTTCCACTTCGCGCGGTAGTCGTCCATGCCGAGCTTCTGGCGGATGCCGATCAGGTCCTTCATCTTGCTGTTGGCGATCTGCGTGAAACCGGCACCGAGCTGGGAGGCGATCCACACGGTCTTGCAGTAGGCGTCCGTGTTTTCCATCTTCCAGTAGGCGTCCTCAACATCCTTGCCCCACACGATGACGCCGTGGTTCTGCATGATGATGGACTGGTGTTCCGCGGCGATGGCGCCGACGGCCTTGGCGTTCTCCGGGCTGCCCGGGGTCTCATAGGGCGCCAGGCCGATCTGGCCAAGGAACACTTCGGCTTCGGGGATAAGGCAGGTGGGCGGGCGCACACCGACGATTGCAAACGCGGTGGCGTGCGGCGGGTGAGCGTGGACGCAGCTCTTGGCCTTCGGGGTGGCCTTCATGATGGCGAGGTGCGTCATGCACTCACTGGTGCGCTTGAGGCGGCCGGCGACCTGGTTGCCATCGAGGTCCACGAGCGCGATGTCCTCGGGCTTCATGAAGCCCTTGGAAATGAGCGTGGGCGTGCAGAGCACGAGGTTGTCGCCGACGCGGACGGTGATGTTGCCGCCGTTGCCGTCAACGTAGTCCTTCTCCCAGATGCGGCGGCCAACGTTGCACATGTGCGCCTTGACGCGCTCGACTTCGGGTGAGCAGAAAAACGCTTCGATCTCGGCGGGCGTCTTCGGGTCCGAGCCCGGCGTCCAGCGAAACTCGTGGTCGGGGATGGTGGGCTCAGCCTTCTTGGCCGGAGCGGCGGCCTTGGCGGCGGCCGGGAGGACGCTCTTGCCGCGGTCGCGCAGGGCATCTTTGGCCGACGGGGTCAGGAGGGCGTCGGCGGGGATGGTGCCGCCACTGGCCAGGATGAGTTCGACGTCGCGGGCTGTGATGACTTTCTTCATGCGCGTTGCTGTTTTAAAGGTTTGGGGAATTTAGGTTTGGCCGGGGCGGCGTGCCGCACGGCGGCAAAAGTTCAGGATTTGCTGGGTTTGTAATAGATGGTGTCGACAATCGCGGAGCAGAAGGCGTCGACAGGCGTGGGGAGCTCGAAGGGCTGTGCGGCCTCCGCGCTTTCCTCGAAGCCCACCACATCCCGCAGGCCCGCGCCAAGGTTGTCGTAAACGACCACACTCGGAGCCGATGAGATCGGCGACAGCGGGCCACCGGCGAACTGGGCATTGGTCAGCGGGCTGACGACGAGCCAGCGCCCACCCTTTACAGCGGGGTCCTGCTGGCTCATCACCACCGTGCCGATGACCTGTCCAATACGCATTTAGGCGGCGGGTTTGGAATTGGGTTTCTCGTCGTCTATGATCGCGACGACGACGTGACGCGCGGGCGAACGCTCGTCCTTGAGGAGTTCACGCGCGGCCTTGCCGTCCGCCGAAACGACCACCTTGCAGCCGTTGCCCGCACCAAGCGGGTCAATGGCGACCAGCGCCGCGCCGTCTTCCTTGCCCTCCGGCGTAAGCGGCTGACAGACCAGCAGGCGCCACCCTTTGTAGCTGCGGTGGCAGACCGTGCTGGTAATCGAGCCGTCTATGCGGGCAATCATCATGGGCGCGGGCGGGCTTGCCTTTACCAGATGCGGAGGTTGTCCACCATCACGCAGCGGCGCGTGCGGGTGAAGGTGAGCGGCGTGGTGATGCCTTCGCCCGTGGTCGTGGCGATGGAGAAACTGGCGTAGCCTTCGCCCCCGTTGCCGAGGCCTGCGAGGCAGGAGCCGTTCTTGACGAAAAGGGTGGTATCCACCGCACGGGCCATGGCCGTCATCCGCTCCACGTTGAGCGAGTGGATCATGGCCGAGTGCTTGTAGCCGTGCTCGGCGCGAACCGAAGCGGCGATGCCTTCTTCAGCGTCCTTTACGCGGACGATCGGGAGGATCGGCATCATCTGCTCTTCAACCACCATGAGGTGATTTTCGTCGGTCTCCGCGAAGAGCATCTCGGTGTTCGCGGGCACGCTCAGGCCGGCGATTTCGGCGAGCTTGCGGGCGTCCGCGCCAACGAGGTCGCGGTTGAGCACCGGGTGCGAGCAGCCGCCACCGTCCTTCTTGAACGTGAAAGCCGCGGCCGTGAGGCGCTCGAGCTGGGCTTCGTTCAGGCGAACGGCGCCGGCGTTGAGCATTTCCTCGATAAAGGGACGATACACGGACTCGACGACAAAGACTTCCTTCTCGCCGATGCACAGGAGGTTGTTGTCGTACGCCGCACCCTTGATGATGGAGCGCGCCGCGCGGTCGAGACGCGCGGTCTCGTCCACGAGCACGGGCGGGTTGCCCGGGCCGGCGCAGATGGCGCGCTTGCCGCTCTTCATGGCCGCGCGGACGACGCCGGGGCCACCGGTCACGCAGAGCACGCGGACGGCTTCGGCCTTGGCCATGCCTTCGAAGGACTCCAGCGTCGGCTTCTCAATGATCGTGACGATGTTCTCGATGCCGAGTTCCGCCTTGATCGCCTCGTTGAAGGTCTTGACCGCCGCGACGGCGCAGCGGGCGCCATTCGGGTGCGGGTTGACGACGAGCGTGTTGCCAGCGGCAACGATGTTGATGATGTTGCACGCGATCGTCGGGATGGAGTGCGTGACCGGGGTCACGCAGCCAATCACGCCGAACGCCGTGTGCTCTTCCATCGCGATGCCGTGGTCACCGCTCATCCCGTAGGGTTGGAGCCATTCCACGCCCGGAATGAACTTGATGCCCTGGAGCTTCTCGATCTTGTGCTCAAGGCGACCAATCTTGGTCTCATCGAACTCAAGGTTGCCCCACTCCACCGCCTTCGCGGTGCAGATGCGCTTGACGATGTCGACCACCTTCGCGCGCCCGGCCATGCCCTTGAGCTTGAGCTGCTCGAACGCGACCTGCGCCGCGTTGGCGGCCTCAGCCGGGTCTTGGAACACGCCGCCGCTCTGGCGGGACGAGCACCCGCAGGCGGGCTTGGGCGCGGCAGTGCAGCCGCAGGATGCTCCGGCAGCCGGAGCTGCGCCGGTGAGCTTGCGAAGGACTTCGTCGACCACGTTGCGGATGATGGTCTCGTCAATACGGGAGGCGCTCATTTATCTAGGCGTATGCAGAATTCGGATACGGGTTTTCCCGGGATACCGGGCGCTCAGGCGCCCGTGCGGTAGACGTTGTTTCCGAGAACGTCCACGCTATCCACGATGCCAATCACGGAGGCGTCCGTGGGCAGGGGTTTCATACCGGCGGCCATGCGGGCGGAACTGCCCTGACAGAATACCACCATGTCGCCCTCCCCCGCCCCAAGACCGTCAACGGCGACGACGGTGTTGGAGCCGGGCTTGAGCTGCTTGGGGTCCTGGGGGTCCACGACCAAGGGACGCAGGAGCAGGAGCTTACGCCCCTTCATGGCTTCGTCCTTCTTGGTCGAGACCACCTGGCCGATCACTCGAGCCAGGAACATGGCTTACTTGTTGCCCTTGGCCGATGCGGCGGGAGCGTTGCGCGGGAGCACGACATCGATTTCCGCGGCGGGGCGGGCGATGACGTGGGCGCTGACGACTTCGCCGAACTGCTGGGCGGCCTGCGCGCCGGAATCAAGGGCGGCCTTGACGGCGGCGACGTCGCCAATGACGGCAGCGCTGCACAGGGCGTTGCCAACCTGCTTCATCGGGCCGGCGAGCTCGACGTTAGCGGCCTTGAGCATGGCGTCGCAGCCTTGCACGAGGCTGATGAGGCCCTTGGTCTCCAGAAGTCCGATTGCTTGGGATGCCATAAGTTTTATTGGATTTGAAGTTGTAAGAGAGAGGATTGCTTTGCCCGGCCTTACGCGCGGCGGGCCAAAATGAACCGGCGCACCTCGCGGGCGACGACCAGTTCTTCATTCGCGGGAATGGTGAGCACTTTCGTGCGGGAAGCATCGGCGCTGACGAGCCCCTCGCCCTTCACGGTGGCGTTGCGGGCGGGATCAAGCACCATGCCGACTTGCTCAAGACCCGCGCATACGGCTTCGCGCAGGTCCGCGTTGTTTTCGCCAATGCCGCCCGTGAACACGAGCGCGTCCACGCCGCCAAGCTGCCAGTAGAACGAGCCACACCAGTGGCGGATCTGCTGCACAAGGACGTCGAGGGCGAGCTTTGCCCGGGGGTTGCCCTTTGCCGCGGCTTCCTTGACGTCACGCAGGTCATTGCTGACGCCCGAGAGACCGAGCAGGCCGCCCTCCTTCGACATTTGCCGCTCAGCATCCGCGAGGGACAGGCCAAGCGTCTTCATGACATAGGGGACAGCCATCGAGTCCAGGTCACCCACGCGGTTGTTCTGCGGGAGACCGCTCTGCGGGCTCAGGCCCATGCTCGTGCCGATCGCCACACCGTCACGGATGCCCGTCACGGAGCTGCTTCCGCCGAGGTGGCAGGAAATCACGCGCAAAGCCGGCCCGGTGAGGGGCACGGGGCCTCTCTGGTAGAGGCTGCGCGCGCGGTCCGCCACGTCCGGCCTGCCAAGGAGTTCGGCAGAACGTTCGGCAATGAACTTGTGGCTCGCGCCATGGAACCCGTAACGGCGCACGCCCGCTTCATACCACGTTTGCGGCACGGCGTAGCGTTGCGCGGCCTCCGGCACCCACTGGTAGAACGCGGTCTCAAACAGCGCGACGCGCGTCACGCTGGGGAGCTTTTCGCGGAACTGGCGGATGCCCAGGGCATAGGCAGGGTTGTGCGCGGGGGCGACTTCCTTGAAACCTTCAAGCGCTGCGAGAACGGCGTCGTCCGCCTCCACGCAACCCGAAAGGTTCTTGCCGAGGACCGTCTTGAACCCGACCGCGTCCACATCCTCCGCACCGCGAACGTGCCCGCCAGCCTTGAGCTCCGACAGGCACTGCTCGATGGCGGCGCCGAAATCGGTCACGCGCTCAAACCCGCCCTTCGCAAGCATCTTTTCCTGTCCCTCTTCGAAGAAGAACAGGCGGTACTTGAAGGACGTCGATCCGAGGTTGGCGACGAGGATTTTCACGGTATGGGGAATGTGATGCGGGTTGCGGCGAGGCTGCGGCGCGCTGCGCCGGTCAGCTTCAGGCTCCAGGTTTGACAGGCGGGAGGATTGCCCGACGGCTATGCGCCGACCGAGCACCCACGCCACCCGGCGCTCCTTAGCCCATCCACTTGCCGAGCTTGGGCAGGTCTTCGTGCGGGCGCGGGATCACCTGGATCGCCATCACCTCGCCAACCTGACGGCCGGCTTCGGCACCGGCGTCAACCGCCGCCTTCACTGCGGCGACGTCACCCGTGAAAAACCCCGTGCAGATGCCGCTGCCGATCTTCTCCCAGCCGGTCATCGTCACGTTCGCGGACTTGAGGGCCGCATCGCTGGCTTCGAGCAGCGTGCACAGGCCCTTCACTTCAATCATGCCAATCGCTTGGTGCGCCATGGTCTTTTGAAAATGTTGAGGGTTGGATTAGACTTCGAACTGCTTGAGCAGGTCCGCGTGCGGACGCGGAATGACGTGGGAGCTGACGAGCTCGCCAACGCGTTCACAAGCCTGAGCGCCAGCTTCGACGGCCGCCTTCACGCTGCCGACGTCGCCTTTGCAAAGGACGGTCACGAGGCCGCCACCGATGGCGATCTGCTTGACGAGGGTGACACCAGCCGCCTTCACCATGGCGTCAGCAGCCTCGACGGAGCCGACGTAGCCCTTGGTTTCCACCATACCGAGCGATTCGTTCATAAGATTGTGTGCCTGGGGGTTAAAAGGTTCAGTTACTTGAGAAGCTCAACGGGAGTGTTCGGACCCAGATTGCAGGCGTTGCCTTCGTCCGTGTCGATGTGCACCTCCAGCTTGAAGTCCGGAGACACGCGCACAAACATCTTGTCGAACGTTACACCACACTCGCCGCCAACGCGCATGCGCATGAAATCTCCCTGCTTCACCTTGTAGAAGCGCGCGTCCTCGGGGCTCATGTGCACGTGCGGCGCCGCACGGATCACGCCTTCCTCAAGCTCGAGGAACCCGGCCGGGCCCATCAGCATGCACCCGGGCGAGCCCTTGATGCTGCCCGACTGCCGCACCGGGATGTCAAAGCCCAACGCAATGGCGTCCGTGAAAGCGAGCTCCACCTGGTTCAGGTTTCGGCACGGGCCGAGGATGCGCAGGTTCGAAATGATGCGGCTGCGCGGGCCAATGAGGGTGACGGCTTCTTCCGCCGCAAACTGACCGGCCTGGTAAAGCCACTTGATGGGCTTGAGCTGGTGGCCCTTGCCAAAAAGGATCTCAACGGCCTCCTGCGTCAAATGGCAGTGGCGGGCGCTGACGTTGACCAGCAGCGGGTTCGGCGCCTGCGCCTGCTTCGGCAGGGGCAGATTCATGGCCTTGTACACGCTCTCACGCACAAGGTGTTCAACAACGGCGCGATGCGGGACGGGAGTGACGCTTGCCATCGGGGTTTTTCCTAGGTTTTCACGACTCCGTGAAAGAAAACGACGCGATACTCTCAAAATCTTTCACCCTGTCAAGCCCACTCAAATTACACTTTCCCTGCGCTCTGGTTATCAACGGGATCTGCGTCTGGAAGCCAAGGCTTTCCAGCGTGCCACCACGGGCGTTCCAAAGCATGCGCTTCAAGGGTATTAAGCAGGATCGTGAAAGATTATGACAGAAACCGGCCAAAATCTTTCATCAGGGTTGGGGATTTGTCGCCTGAAAAGGGACGGACGGAGACTAGGAGAATTCCGGAAACCGACGCAAGGCGGAATCCTGCACGCTGCTCCATAAACGCACGGAAACGGCATACGGGAGCCTCACGCAGGCCGCGCCCGTGCCGGATTTTTGTTTCCCTTGACTGGGAAACCATTACAAACGCACCCATGAGCCACCTTGCGTTTATTGGTGCCGGGCGGATGGCCTCGGCCATGGTGAAAGGCCTGCTTGGGCGCGGGTATTACACGCCTAACCAGATCGGCTGCGTGTGCGGGAGCGACCCCACCGGCCCGGCCCTGGCATCGCAGACGCGAATCATCTTCCACCCCGAACACCCGGAGCTTCTGGAGGACGCCGACACGGTCGTGCTGGCCTGCAAGCCGCAGCAGTTCCAGGCGCTCGATGAGACCTACGGCGACCTCACCGACGGCCGGCTGATCATTTCCATCCTGGCAGGCATGCCCATTTCCCGGCTGGCCGCAAAACTGCCCAAGGCGCGAAACGTCGTGCGCGCCATGCCGAACACGCCCGGTCAGGTCGGCGCAGGCGTCACAGCCTATGCGGCGCAGAAGCCGCTTTCGCCCGCGGACAAGGACATCGTCGGCAAAATCCTTGGCGCGCTCGGCGCGGTCATCGAGCTTCCCGAAGACCAGATGGACGCCGTCACGGCCCTCAGCGGCAGCGGCCCCGGTTACGTGTTCGAGTTCGTCGCCGCGCTGCGCGAAGCCGGCGTCGCGGCCGGCCTGGCACCGGACGTTGCGGACGTTCTCGCCCGCGAAACCCTGCGCGGCTCCGCGATGCTGCTGGCAGAATCCAAGCAAGACCCCGTCGAGCTCCGCAAAGCCGTGACCTCTCCCGGAGGCACCACCGAAGCCGCCCTCAAGGTTTTCAGCGAAGGCGACCTGCGCGGCCTCGTGAAACGCGCCGTCCTTGCCGCGAAACAGCGCGGCCATGAACTCTCGAAAATCTAGCCCATTCCATCCCCCATGCCCGTCCTCGACTCCGGCAGAATCCTCGTAACCGGCGGCGCCGGCTTCATCGGCAGCGCACTCGTGTGGGCGCTCAACCAGCGCGGTTACACGAACATCCTCATCACCGATTTCCTCGGCAACGACGACAAGTTCAAGAACCTCGTCCCGCTGAAGTACGTCGACTACATGGAGGGCGACGACTTTGTGGCGCGCCTCGACGCCCGCCCCGCGGATTTCCAGAACATCCGCGCCGTCTTCCACCTCGGCGCCTGCTCCGCGACGACCGAGCCCGACGCCCGCTACCTCGTCCATAACAATTACGAATACACCGCGAAGCTCGCCCAGTGGGCGCTGCAGGGCGGCCGCCGGTTTGTCTATGCGTCCTCCGCCGCGACCTACGGTGACGGCGCGCAGGGGATGGACGACAAGGATGACAACCTGAACCGCCTGCGCCCGCTGAACATGTACGGCTACTCCAAGCACATGTTCGACCTCTATGCCCAGCGCCGCGGCATGCTCGAGCACATCGTCGGCCTCAAGTACTTCAACGTCTTCGGCCCGAACGAACACCACAAGGGCGACATGCGCAGCGTCGTCCACAAGGCCTTCCACCAGATCCGCGACACAGGCCGCGTCACGCTCTTCAAGAGCTACCGCCCGGACTACAAAGACGGCGAACAGCAGCGCGACTTCCTCTATGTGAAGGACGCCGTCGCCATGACCCTCCACCTCGCTGAAAGCGCCACCGCCGCCGGCCTCTACAACCTGGGTTCCGGCCAGGCGAACACGTGGAACACCCTCGCCACCGCCATCTTCAGTGCCCTCGGCATGTCTCCGAAAATTGAATACGTGGACATGCCGGAGTCGCTGCGCCCGAAATACCAGTATTTCACGCAGGCCGATATCTCGAAACTGCGCGAAGCCGGCTACGGACGCACCATCACGCCCCTCGCCGACTCCGTCGCTGACTACGTGAAGAACTACCTCGTCCCCGGCAAATATCTCGGAGATTAGAGCACTTCCACTACACGTTGTCGCTTGTGCCGACGCTGCGGCGCACGAAGTAAACCCCCTTTAGGGCGAAGATACCCGCAGGCGGATGAAGCGGGCCGTGGATGTCGTAAGGTCCACGGTGTCCGTCACCGTAATCATCTGGTTCGTGTTCTCCGCCCCGGAGGACTGCCAGAGCTGCGTCCACGCCGACAGGTCTGAGCTCGCTTCCACAACGTAGGTCAGATCCGTCCGCGCTTGGCGGGTAAACTCGAGTCTCAGGCGGTCATTTCCCGACACGCTCACCGCCGAACCCACCGGCAAGCCCGAGAGATCCGCGACCTTCGGGTTGCTGCCGAGCCCATATTCAAGCAGGTTCCGGATGCCGTCGCCATCCGGGTCTGCCAAATCAGCGCTGTCCCCGGCGTCGCGGATCGTGCTCCACAACGAGTACCGCCATTGTTCAAGGGGCGTCTGCCCCGTGGACCAGGCCAGCGAGTATACGGGAAGCGTGATGCCGCCACAGGTGACGGCAAGGCTCTCCGTCGCCGAGTAGGAGCGCAAGATCGCGGGCACCACCACGCTCAACTCGGTTTCGCTCACCCAGGTGGCCGTCACCGCCGAACCATTAAGCGTGGCCGTGAGCGGTGCCCCCGCAACGGTTGTCACGGACCCGCCAACGGTGGCGACAGGCTCCGCCGACACCCACGGGCGCACGCGCACATCGTCCACCCGCATTGAGAACGCGCCGCTCGCCTGCGGGTTAAAGGTCCACGCCCCACGACCACTGGGGTTATTCCACGAGTTTACGAAATCCAGACTTGTGCGCGTGGCCTTCTGCACGCCGTTTTCAAAAAACCAGAGCGAACCCGTGGCCGTACCGTCGGAAGGATCCACCGCATAGCCCATCGTGACGGACGCGCCTCCGGTCAGCGTCGTGGCAGACTGGTTCTGCCACCCCGAGTTGTAATAGGCGACCTGCCCCCCGCTGACTCCCATGTAGGCCAAATCCCCGCCGACGCTGGCTTTCCACACGGTGCTAGGTGGGCTTGTCGCCCCGCCCGATTGATCAACGCGCACCCGTGACTCGATGATATGCCGGCCCGCAGGGTAGAAACTGGAATTGTTCGTGGGAAGGCTTACGCCGAAAGCCGCTCCGTAATCGATGCCGTTGACGATCGAACCGCTGATGACGAGCTCGCCACCCGCCACCGAAACCGTGGCCGTGTTGCCCTTCGAGTCCGTCTGGGTCGAAGCCCCCGTCCAGTCCGACTTCATACTGCCGCTCGAGAAATCGTCGAAAAACGAGAACACCGCCGTCCCGCTGGAAGCCGCACTGAGCGAGCTATCCCCGCTCACCAGGGTTACGCTTGAACCGGCAGCCGCGACCTTGGGCATACGCACCCAGACTTTTGTCGAGGAGGTGTTCATACCGGACTCTATCCAATACGAAAGGTTGGTGCCGTCCCCCGCCCGGAACCGCAGATCCCGCCCATCCGCCTGGCATTGGCCCGCGGCAACCATGGCTGCGGTGTCCAGGGTCACCAGTACCGGGTAGTCAAACAGGTCGGAATTTGCGGGGTTGGAAATTGTCACCGTGCGCTCGTAGGTCGTTGGCGTCGGCTTCACAAAACCCTGGCCCGTGAGCGTGAGCGTTGCACCGGTAGAAGGGTTCATGCCACCGGCTGGCACGTTGCTTCCCGTGATTTTTGAGCCATCCACGTTGGCCGTGCCCATCGGCAGCCACGTTGAGCCACCATCCACGGAAAGCTGGATCGCCTGGTTACCGCCTGTTCCATCGGCGGGAACGCCGCTCAGAGTCGCCGTTATTGCCCCCGTCTCACTGTTCACGCTCTGAACGAGCGTCCCCCCGCTGCCCGCTCCGCCTATCTTCGCGAGCGTTCCTTTCGGCAACTTTCGTCCCACCGGCAGCCCTGAAAGCGCGATTGAGGCCGACAGACCATTCGGTGCGGCCGTAACGGTCAACGTTGCCGCGCTAACCTGCGCCGCAGAAGCCGTTGCGCCTGCAAGGGTGCTCCAGTCGGCGAGCCCCTCATAAGCCCCTGCGTCAGGTGAATTCCCCGCGTAGGTGCTTGCGGTTATCCCCGTGATAACGACCCCGGCGTCAATGGCGCGGCTCGTTGACGAAAGGCGGTAATCCTGATGATCGGCATCCACCCAGCCTGCAGTGCCGGGCGCGTAACCCAAGTTTCCGGCCATGGTCAGGCCCGCGGCCGACGTCACCGTGTTCTCCGAAATATTGTTCCTGAACGTAACGGTGTCGCCACCGCTCTCCATGGACATTTCACCGTGGACGGTATTGTGGTCCGCAATACGCCCGCTGTCACTGGTGCCGCCGCTCGTGCCGCTCTTCAGGACTGCCAGCTCCGGCCCGCTCATGTTCCAGATCACATTGTGGTGGATGATGAGGTTCGTGCCATTGCGGTCACTGTAGATGCCGTGAGCCCCATAGAAGACCTTATCGTTCGCCATGTCCCGGGGCATCGCCCAACTGTCGTGGACGAAATTATAGGCAACCTCAGCGCCGTACGCATTGACTTCCGGAGCCATGCTGATCGCCCCCACGTCGTTGCCGCGACGGTGTGTGCCGCTTACATCGTTGTACTTCGCGTCAAGCCCCTTCCAGATCTGGATAGCCGTGTAGCCGCTGTTCACGAACGTGCTTTTTTCGACGAGGTTACGCTGGGCAAGCGACCCGTCATTACTGAGGCTGTCGCTCGAACTCGACATGACAGCTTGCCCGAGGAAGTCGGCGCCAATGTTTTGGAATACGCAGTTGCGGACGGTGTTACTGCGCCCGTTCAGCTCCACGCCGTTTTCGGAGTCGTAGAAATTGCAGTCCTCCACGAGTGAACCGCTCGAAGCCAGCAGCAGGGTCCTCCGCTCCCAGCGCGCCGTATACTTGAAGCCCCCGTCGTCCAGGTGGGAGGTATGGCGGAAGGTGCAACGCCGGATGGTCAGGTTGTCCGAGTTCCGGCTCACCGTGATCCCGCCGCCCAGAAACGTCAGGTCTTCAAGAACAATGCCATCAAGGGCCGTGGCGGAAGGGTTCTCGGCTTCGTTCATCACCCCGATATTTACCGTCTTCATGCGCCGTTTCGCCTCAATGCGCGCGCCAGGCGCGGCGCCGTCCGGCATCCACACGTAAAGCATGCCATTATCGCTCGCCGTGCCGCTTGGCTGACGGTACCACTCACCTGCCGTGTCCAGAAACTCCTTCTTCCCCCACACGTGGTAACCGCAGCCGATATTGGGGTATTCGTAAGGGCCGGAAAAGTCCGAGAGGCTTGAGGCGTTGCTGCTCTGGAGCCGTTCAGCGGATATCGTCACCTCATTGCTTACGCCCGCGTTGCGGTCGTCGAACGCGCCCGTTGACGGAATCTTATTTGTCCGGGAGAAGCACATCGTCGCCGGCTGGTACGTGATAAGCGCGCCGGGCAGGAGGTCCCTCACTGCGGCGGGCATGGCAATATGGGTCTCGTCGTTCGTGAACCACGCCATCGTGTCGCTCACATAGTTCGCGGTGTCCTTTTTGCCGCTGCCGGCGGCCATGTGTGCGACATCGTTGTAGGTGTACGTCGTGGCCTTCGTGTAGCTGAGGTTCGGCCACCGCGCGTGAACGAGGCTCTTTATGTTACCTCCGTCATTCACGAACACCTGGTGCTGTATGAACCCGCGCTTATCGTCGTCTGCGTCCGTGCTGGGAACGAGTTCCCAGTTCATTTCGGCCTTGTAGATGCTCCCGCTGTCCAACGTCCACCCCTGGATAGCCTCCAGAGCCGAGATCGTCACTGCTTCCGCAACACCGTTTCCATCCTTGTACGCGCGGATCGTCAGGCGCTTGGTTATGTCGACGAGCTCCCTGTACGTGCCGGTGCGCACGATTATGGTGTCGCCCGCCGTCGCCATTTGGACGGCTTTCGTGATCGTCAGATACGGGTTGCCCGCCGAGCCGTCGCCGGTGGTGTTGTTCCCGCTGGTTGACACGTACACGTCTGCCCCGTGCGCCCAGAGCGGGAGCAATAGGTACAGAATTGTGACGAGCCGTTTTGTGCCGAAACGGAACATACGAGGAGTAGCCTATAACCGATGCTAATGCTTCGGCCAAATTCCGGCAAGCGTACTCCGGCTACTTACAGCCCCCGTCCGCCGAAAACGCCCTGATTTACCGTTTGATTACAAAGCACTATGCATCCTGGTGTTCCTCGGGCAGGCTCAGCCGTTACAGGGCCGTTCTATGGGAACTTGACGTAGTTGCTCTCCCCAGGACGCACTTCCGTGTAGTTCTGGACCTTGTAGTTACCGCCATAGGGTAACTCGCGTCCCAGGCTTTCGTCGTAGATGAAGGAATACGCCCCCGTTGTTTTTACCGTCTTTGCGATGATGGCGCCGCGCAGGCCATCGGTTCCCTTCAGGTCTGCGGCCGCATTGGGCGCATAGACAGCCATGCAGGATGCCGTGGTGCCGGCGAACTTGTAAAGGGCTGTCGTGGCAGCCCCCCCGATCCCGTAGGCTTGGAAGTTGATGGGGCGACCGCCGGCGTTCACCTCCCCATTGCCGCCAATTTCAAAGTCTCCGCGCACGTACAGCTCAACCTTCGCACCGTTCTGGAGAACGATCTTACCGTTCCCCACGTCCACGTTGCCCAGCACGACAAGGATAGTTTTGTCCGGGCCATTGATGGTCAACGTTCCATTCCCTAGCGCGATGCTATCCAACACGTAGGCACCGGAATCGATCGTCGAAGTGCCGTTGACAGGTGCAACGAACGTGTAGGCGGCTACGGGCACGAACGGCGTCGGGAGATCCATTTCGAAGTCCTTCTTTGCCGCTGCATCCACCTGCGCGCCCGTATACGTGGTCGCGGCGTCCGGCTTGAGCTTGGCCGCGCCGTTGAACGCGACAGAGCCGCCTCCCGTGGCAATTTCCCCGCGCATCTCCGCGCTGGCAACATTCAGTTTGCTGTCCGTCGTAGCCAGCGTCCCCACGAACCCTTTGTAACCGGCGACGTTCTCATCGTAGAGGCCGACCGCGGAATCGTAGCTGTCAACCACGGTGGCACCGCTCAGGTCCACCGAATCCTTGCCCACCATCCCATACTGGAAGACTGACTGCAACGCGAGCTCCAGCCGGATTTGGCGAACCGCCGTCTGCCCGAGCGCGTCGGTCACGGCTCCTTCGGCGACGAGCGTCTTTATCTTCGCGTTCGGGTCCGACCCATAGCCCAGCAGCGCCATCCGTGACGTGCCGTTGACGTTCCCGTTGTCCTCAGCGGCCGTGATCAGTTGCAGCGTGTGGTAGGCGTCGCTCTTGCCGTCACTGTTCAAGTCCGCACGCGGCCATGAGGTGCTGTTCACGCTCCCAAGCTTGAGCGCCCGGATCGTGCGATCCACGCCACTTTCAGCAAGGTTCTGTGCCATCTGCGCCATTACGGTGGCCTTCGCCATACGCAGTTCCCGAAGGGCGCTGGTCATGAACAACGCAAAAAGCGCCAACGCACCAAAACCCAGGATGAGGGCAACCAGCAATACGCTGCCTTTGCGGGACCGCCGAATTCGACGGGATACTCCGTGAACGGGTCGTTGTGATGTAGTCATATGAGGCCGCCGGGGGGGTGAGGCCGCCGGCCTGAATTCTACGGTTTAGGGTTGTTGGGTGTGCCCGGACGCGATTCGTCCGTACTCAAAGGTCTACGTAGCCGGAATCGCCGGGGCGATATTCGCGGTAGCCCGAGATCTGGACCGTGCCGGAGGTTGGGCCGACATTCGCCAAGGTCTCGTCGTAGTGGAAAGAGTAGTTACCGGTGGTGCCGATCGAGCCAGCCACGACAGCGCCACACAGGCCGTCTGTGCCACGGAGCGAAACCGAGGCGTTCGGCGCATAAACGGCCATGCACGAAATCGTGTTGCCGTGGAGCTTGTAGGAGGCCATCGGCGACGCTGCCCCCGTGCCGAACAACTGGAAGTTCTGAGGCCTGCCCCCGGCGTTGATCTTCCCGTTGCCGGCCACATCAACCGAGCCCGCCACATAAATTTCTGCGGTGCCCCCACCCGTGAGCTTGATCTCGCCATTCCCGACATCGACGTTCCCCGTCACCACAATGACGAACTTCCCGCTGCCGCTCAGGGTAAGCGTCTTGTTGTTGATGCTGATGGACGGCACCGTGTAGTTGCCCGGCCTAAGGGTCGTGTTGGCGCTAATGGCCGCGATATGCGTAAGGCCGCTGCTTGGAGCCGTAACCGGGTCCAGCGTCATCTCGAATTTCTTGTCCGCGGCAGCGTCGATTTGAGCCCCGGAGAGCGTCGTGCCAGCCTCAGGGTAGAGTTTGGCGGACCCGCCGTAAGCCACAGTTCCGCCACCCGTTGCAATGTCACCCTTGATTTCAGCGTTCAGGACATCGAGCTTGCCGTCGCCCGTCGCCATTGTGCCAACAAACCCATTGTAGTTCGCGGTGGCCGCGTTGTACACGCCCACATCAGACCGGTAACTGTCGATGATCGTGGCACCACTCAGGCCCACGGCATCGCGCCCAACCATACCGTACTGCCAGACCGACCCCGTGCGGATCTCGGCCTGGATTTCCTTGGTTGCGGAACGCCCGTTGCCGTCCTGCACCGTCGCTTTAACCACCACTTTTTTCGGCTGTTTGTTGGGGTCCGTCACGAGGTCCATGACGCACATACGCACGGTGGAATTCACCCCATCGCCCGCGCTCGTGAGGATCGAGTAATCGGAAAGCACGGCGTCCACCTTGCCGTCATTATTTATGTCTTTTGACACCCAAGGATTAACCTTAACCGCGGAATACGGCACGCTCGCCGTCGTCGTCTCGCTGGTGACGTAGACCCTCGTGCTGCTGCTCTGCTTCATCGCGTACACAACGCGGTCCAGACCCGTTTCCGCCAGGTTCTGGGCTTGATAGCCCATCAGGGCGATCTTCGACATACGCAGCTCCGACAGCGCCGCGTTCGAATAAATACCTATGAGTCCCAGCGCTCCAAACGCCAGAACGAGTGCTGTGATTAACACAGTCCCCCTTCGCTTTCGGGGTGATACTTTGGGGTGAGCCTTCACGTCACTTATTCCTCAGGTCTATGATACTTGTGCGGTAGAACAGGTCTTTCGAGACACCGCCGTCTCGAGCTACAATGGTTCCTGAAAAAGAGATGGCGTCTATCGAAGCAGGCGCGGTTTGTGCCGTTCCGGTGCTGTCCTGCCCAACGAAGGCGAAGTCCGTCTTTACCTCAAAGAGCCGCAGCTTCCGGCTGGCGTCCTCGCGCCACAGGTAGCCGCCGTCCACGTAGTAGAGGATCCAGCTGCTGTTGGGATCAATGAGGCGCAGGTAAGTTGAAGAGAACGAGCTTATGCTCTTGGCCGTACGCACGTCCCGGCTGAGCCGCTCCACCGCATCGCGTATCTTGGCGCTTGCCGCCGAAATGGCCACGCCACGCTGGGTGGATTTGACGATGAAGATGTACGTGCTCATCAGCCCCGCCATCATCATGGAGAAGATGGTGACGGAGATCATCGCCTCAACCAGGCTCATACCCAGGCGCCGACGTCCACGCCGTGCGGCCCAGCGCACGGTCCTCTTAGAAGTTTGTTCCATGCATGCCTCCGTTCGTGATCTGCGTGAGCAGGAACTTGCGGTGAAGCACCTGGGTGGTATCGCCAAACCGCACCTGATCGGCCGACAACGTGCCCTTCGGGTGGTCACGGGACCACACGACCGTAACGCGCAACTGCTTTACCGAGGATACGGGCTGCGACGCTTCAACGAGCACGTAAAAGTTCGTTTTCTGGTTGTTGGAAAACTCGGCACACGGGATGTCCACTGTCGTCCACGCGCCTGTCGCCGAGACCATCCAGTTCCCGTCAGGCTGAAGGACGTTCCAGCCAGACCCCGGTATATCCGTCCAAACACGGGACCGCCACCGCGAGATCGTGTCTTGTGCAAGCTGCACCGCTGCAATCTGGTCCGCTGCTGCCTTGTTTACGCGCATTGCAGCAACGAGGCCCGTCATCACGCCTGCGAACACGAGGCTGATAACGAACATGCCCATCATTACCTCAACGAGCGAGAAACCGCGCCTGTTCTGTTCCGTACGGGGTTTTGTGGGAGTCAGAGGCAGCATATTGGGTAGCAGGGGCGGGTTCCACGCCACATGCCATTTGGGTTTCGGTGAATTGGAACGGACGGTTACCGTTGCGTCCTTTCCGGCATGTATTCTACCAACTTTCCGCCCATTCCAGAAGCGCGCGAAACCCAATCTATACCCCAGGAGAATAGTAGGTTAGATGTGGATCAGCCACCTAAATATCAACTGAAGCTGAAATTAGTCAGCCATTGGGATCTAATCAATAGGGGCTTTTGCCTCTAAGATCCCCACGCCTTAAGCGGCTCTAAAACCAGTTACGCGCCCGGGATAGGGGCACGGGTGAGTTCCAGGCGCGGGCCGAGGCCCTGTGCCTGCAAGGCGTAAAGATGGGCGAAAACGCCATTTGCCGCAATCAGTTCTGGGATGGTGCCGTCTTCGATGATCCGACCTTTGCTGAACACGAGCACGCGGTCCACGCCCCGGAGCGTCGAAAGCCTGTGGGCGACGATAAAGGTTGTGCGGCCCTTGCAGAGCAGGTCCAGGTCCGCCTGGAGGCGCGCTTCGGTCTCGACATCCAAGGCGCTGGTGGGCTCGTCGAGGATGACGATTTTCGGGTCACGCAGGAACACGCGGGCCAACGCGATGCGCTGGCGCTGGCCGCCGGAGAGCTTGCCCCCGCGTTCCCCACAGATCGTGTCATACCCCTTTTCCGTCTCCAAGATGAACTCGTGCGCCTGCGCCCGCCGTGCGGCGTCCTCCACCTCCGCGTCCGACGCCAACGGGCGCCCGTAGCGGATGTTCTCGCGTATCGTCGTGTTCCAAAGGAAAGCATCCTGCCCCATGATCGCCGTCGCACGGCGCAACTGGAGCAGCCCGATATCCGCAAGGACATTCCCGTCGTAACGTATGTCGCCTGAAGTCGGCGTATAGAAGCCCAGGATAAGGTCTAGGAACGTGCTCTTGCCCGCCCCGGTCTCACCCACAAGCCCTACCCTCTGGCCCGCGGGGATCTCCACATTGAGCCCCGACAGCACGAATGGACCGTCGGGCCCGGGATAGCGAAAATCGACGTTCTTGAAGGATAGCTGCCCGCGCACGGCCGCCTTGCCCGCAGAGTCCCGGTAGCCCTCGAGTTCATCGGAGTCCAAAATATCGAGAATGGCATCCATGCCGAGGCGCGCCTGCACCCATTGCTCAAAGCCACTGAAGAACGCGTTGAAACCGAGGCGCACGAAGCCCAGCAAACTTGTGAAGGCGACGAGGTCGCCGAACGAGATCACCCCGCTGATGAAGAGGTACCCGCCGACGCACCAGATGAGCACCTGCGAGTACTCACCGACCATCTGCATGCCCATCAGCACCCAGCGCATGACGATGGAAGCCTCCATCCCGCTGCTGCGCAGTTCATCAATGGTGCGACCAAGGCGGCTCGCGATCAGGTCTTCGTTTCCGAAGCTCTTAGTAAGACGCATGCCGTTGATGAACTCGACCATCCGCGCCGAGAAGTTTTCACCCGTCTGCTGGACGCGCTTGTTGAGTTCGGCAAGCCGCTTGCCCATGAGCTTGAGGATGAGGATCTGGGGGGGCACTGCGAGAAGCGCAATGCCCGCAAGCAGCGGGTTCATCCAGATCATGCAGGCAAGCGCTCCCGCGCCGATGGCCACATGCACGAGGAAGTAACTCGAGACGTGCGCAAGAAACCCTTCCACCTTTGCAAGGTCCACCGTCACCTGGTTCGACAACGCACCCGCGCCCCTTCGCGTAAAGAAACTCAGGGACATGCGCTGGAGCTGGTCCACCATCAGCCGGCGCAGCCGTGCGACCGTTGACCGCACGAGCAACTGGCTGTAGGCAAAGGCGCGGACGGTGCACCAGGCGTGAATGGGCCAAAGCGCAAGGTTCGCCAACGCATACAACACCGTGTACCAAATCTTCTGCTCAAAGCTCAGGGCGCTGTTTTGCAGGATGTCGTCGATCAGGATTTTCAGACCCGCAAAGAAGGGAATGTAGGTCACCGACTGGAGGACCTGAAAGACCGCGCCCCGAATGATGACCGTGCGCTCCGACCGCATGGTCAGCCAAAGCCGTTTCAGCGAATCCAGGCTCTGTTTCGGCTTTGGGGAGCCCAAAACAGGGTCTCCAACGGCCGTTTTATCACTTCCTTTGCCACTATCAGCGCTCATGGAAAAAAGTTTGGCGTGTTAACGTTTCCTAGCCGTTCTTTGGTAAAAACGGAAGCCCTTGCAAGTTGAGTGGATACCCTAACCGCGCCAGGTATAAGCGTGACACAAGGCCACAGCGGCGGCGTCCGCCTCATCCGAAGGCAGGAGGATCTCGTTGTTCAGGAGGCTCCGTACCATGCCGGCCACCTGCTCTTTGCTCGCCCGACCGAAGCCCACCACAGCCTGCTTGACGCGCAAAGGTGGGTACTCGGAGACCGGGATGCCACGCACCGCCGCCGCGGCGATGGCAGCCCCGCGTGCAGCCCCCAGGATCTGCGCCGTCTGGAAATTCTGCACGTAAATCGTCTGCTCCAGGGCGACATGCCTCACGGGAAACGTTTCGAGAGCCGCCGTGACGGCCCGGGAAATCTCTCCCAGACATTCCGCCATGGACAGGCGCTGGGGCACGCGCAGGGTAACGCTGTAACGAAGCGAGGGGGCGCCTTCATCGAAGCTCACAACCGCAAGGCCCGTTCCCCGAAGGCTCGGGTCAATCCCGAGCACAATCCCGCGGAAGGCCGGACGGTGCCCGAAGGTAGCGGGCGCATCTGACACGGTGGGCACAGCCTTCCCCTGCAGCTTGGCGGTCCAAAATGAACGTGCAGATTTTCGCCCCATGGGTGGAAGGCCGATACTGGGGCGACCCGCGCCCCTCCGCAACCGCAAAGGGTGCGCGCGCCGACACCCCGGCCTTTCCTCACCACCAAAGCCGCACTTCCCTGCCCTTGGTTTTCCGCCTTCAGGGAACACTACCGGTGAAAGGGTGTCCCCAATGGGAATTAGAGGGATCCCCCCAGATCCAGGAGGGCGCCCTCTCTGGGACGGCAAGCATGTTTAAATACTGGGAAATAATGGTAGCTAGCGGCCTCGGCATCAAGGCAACGGCAATGGGCGCCATGTCGCTCTTTTTGTTCCTTGCCGACGGCCTGAAAGGCCAGCACCTGCCGCTCGGAAACTGGCTGCTCTTGTTGGGGCTCGGCTACGCCCTCCTTTACACGGGACTGTCCACGCCGCAAAGCCGACCTGAACAGGCATGAAAAACGGTCCTCGAGAATGCATATCCGGGCTTTTCAGGAATGCAGTTTCAGGACACAATGCAGGGATGCTCACGCGACTGCGCTTCCAGAACTTCAAGGCGCTACGCGACGCCTTGCTCGAACTGGGACCTTTCAATTTGATTGTAGGGCCCAACGGCAGCGGCAAAACCACCGTTCTGCAAACCCTGCGCGCGTTTCGGGACCAGACCCTTTCGGCGCCAGGCACCTTGCGGACGTTCGGCAGTGAAGGCCGTTGTCGCACAGACCTCGTTTTCACGGAGGAGTCCCAGGAAATGACGTGCACGGTGGACTGGGAAAGCCCGCCCGGCACGCCCCCGCCTGCCGCACTTTGGCGGTTCGCCCAACACTTGCGCGTGTTCCATTTTGACACACGCCTGATGCGCCAGCCTGCCCCGGAGGCCCCCTTGCCCACCGCCCTTTTGGAGGACGGTTCGAACCTCGCGGCCTGCCTTTACAGGATCGAACGACACCAGCCTGGTCTCTTTGAGACCCTTTCCGTAGACCTCGCCCGGTGGTTGCCCGAGTATATGGGCATCGCGTTCGAGCACTTCGCCGGAGGCCGGGTGGCCTTCCGCCTGCGCCGGGCCCGCGGCGGTTACCTCGTTTCACCAACAGACCTCAGCGACGGCACGATCTCGGCGCTCGGCCTGCTCGCCCTCACCCATTTGCCCGGCGACGCCGCGCTTGTCTGCATCGAGGAGCCCGAAAAGGGCCTCCACCCGCGCCTGCTGCGCGAGGCCCGCGACGCACTCTACCGCCTCGCGTTCCCGGAACAATTCGGGCTTGAACGCCCGCCGATCCAGGTCATCGCCACCACACACTCCCCCTACTTTCTCGACCTCTTCCAGGACGCGCCGGATCAAGTGATCCTCGCTGAAAAGCACGAGGACGATACCGCGAGCTTCCGGAATCTCGGCAAAGACCCCGTGCTCCGTGAGCTGCTCGGCGGGAGTTCCCTGGGCGAACTCTGGTTCTCCGGCGTTCTGGGTGCCGTTCCACGATTCTAGCAGAAAACGCCCCTCCCCCCTCATCATGCGCCTGCGCGGCAGATCACAGGACGTGCTCAACGCGATGCAGCGTGACCGGACGCTGAGGCTGGCCGTTTTCAGTGAATCTCCTGCGGACGAAGCAGCCCTGCGCATCATCATCGCCGGGCTGTACGGGAGGCCCGTCGAACCCGTCGCCACAGAACTTCAGGCGCGCGGCTGGCCGGGCGTGCGGAATATCCTGCCCGCAGTCATCAAGAAGCTCCATTTTTCAGGTCAGGCCGATGCCCTCGTTGCGCTCGCCGACGCCGATGACACCTCCCTCCTTCCCGGGATTTCCGGTAACCGCCTCCACGAACTGGAATGGCGCGCACAGTCAACGCTGGGTTCCCTGCCCCCCCACGCCGGACGCAAGCGCCCCCTGCGCTTCGCCGCGGCCATCGCCGCGCCAGCGCTGGAAGCCTGGCTCCTCTCTCCACAAATGCCGGACCTTAACGAAGGGCCATGGTCCGTCCCCGATGTCACGCGTTCCCCCTCCTACCGCGCCCACCTCAAGCAATGCCTTTACGGCACGCCCCACCCTCATTTGGAACTTCAGACGCGCGTGATGGTCGACTCTGCTAGAGAGCTCCTCAGCCGCTTCAGTGACATGGAGGCGCGGTTTCCGCGCGGGTTTAAGCCGCTCGCGGACGCCGTGCGGGCCTGGCGGGAAGAAGACGATGCGTATTTCCGAGCCAAACTGGAAGAAATACCGACCTGACTCACCTTGGACTTTTGCGAATGAGAAAACCCGTATATTGGCTCGCGGCCACCTGTAGCCTTGCGCTTGTCGCAGCGTTCTCAGCCCGGCCTTCCTCCCCCACCCCTGTTGCACGTCCGGCCCTGCGGGAACCGGCGGGGGTGCAGCGAGCCATCGCTCCGGAACCCGAAGTTGCTGCCGAACAGGCCAGCGAACGCCCGTTTCACGCGGTATCGGACGACCTGCGGACGGGAAACACGACGCGGCTTTCAGCGAACGCCGCACCGCGCCCGGCCTTTCCCGGCAAAATCCAGCACGCCGACCAGGCCTTGCAGCCGGACGCCACAGCCTCGGCGGAACTCGGGACGCTTCCGGGCGGAACAACCACCGCGCCCTTCTCCGCAATCCCCCTCTATCGCGACCCCGACGCGGTTGCGCGCCTGCGGGCGGGCGTCCTCCCAGCCGAGGGCTGGAGGCGTCTTCGCAAACTCACTCCGGGTGAGGAACTCACGCTCACGCCGGCGGACGCGGGGCCCGGGATCGTCGATAGGCTCGTGGAACCTTTCATCTACCGGAACGGGCCGACCACCATCATGCCCACGATCGTGGAAGGAACGCCCGCTGTTCGGGCGAATGTCCAGTTCTAGATCCAGTTCAGGTTGTCGAACAAAAGCGGCCTGACTCTTCCCTCCGCGCCGACGCGAGGATGGGGCGTCCATACCGCCACAGCACGCATATGGAGCCGTGAAGCCGGAAAGAATCGGCCCACGCCGTGCGCAACTCGCGGCCTGGGTCCAGATCGTGTACAAAGCCCCATCGCGAAAAATCGGCCCACGCCGTGCGTGGTCGCCGCAGCGTCGGCGTACAAGACAACTTAAAACGGCTTTCAGCCCGGCCTCTGAGGCACGCTCTGAAAACAAAAAACGCCGCGGCAGGTTCCGCGGCGTTTTTATTACGAACGTTGGACAGGCTGCTTAACTTGCCACCAGCTCGGTGTGCCCGTCCTCGTCGTCTTGCCGTGCCGCAAGGCGCATCAGCGTCTGCGTCACCGACCGCATCCTCACGGAAATCTCCGCGAGAGACTGGGCAGCGTCCGACGCCTTGATCGAGCGCGTGGCGTTGTCCCGCGCCACCGCGTCGATTTTCACGACGGCGTCGTTGATCTCGCGGATGCCCCCGCTTTGCAGGGCGGAGGCTGCGGCGATCGCCGTCGTCATGTCGTTGAGGCGGCTGATCTGCCCAAGGATATCTTCGAAGGACGACCGGGCCTGCGTGACGATTTGCGCCGCAGACTCCGTCTTCGAGAGCGACCCCTGGATGCGCTGCTCCGTTTCGCGGGCAGACCCCGCGGCCTTCTGCGCCAGCGAGCGTACTTCCCCGGCGACGACGGAGAATCCGGCGCCCGCCTCACCGGCACGCGCTGCCTCCACGGCCGCGTTGAGCGCCAGGATATTCGTCTGGAACGCGATTTCGTCGATCGTGCGGATGATCTTTCGGATCTCTTCCGCCGCGACACGGATGGCTTCGATGGATTCCTGCATCTGCCGCATCTGCGTCACGCCGCTCGTCGCCGCGCTGTTCGCCGCGGAGGCCGTTGCCTTGGCCTGTCCCGCGCTCTCCGCGTTGTTTTCGGCTTCCGTGGCCGCCTTCACGAGGAGACTGGTCGTTTGCGCGAGGGTTTCGGTCTGCTCTTCCGCTCCGCTCGCCAGTTCCTCGCTTGAGGCCTGGATCATCATGCAGTTGCCGTCGAGCGTGCGCACGCTCTCGCCGAGTGCCTCAAGCGCGCTGTCCAAAGGCTTTGCGACAACCCGTGTCGTCACAATCGTGACAACCACAAGCCCCAGGGTGGCGAGTATGGGGAATGCGATGAAGAACAGTTCCGCATGGCGGAGCGCCCGTTCCCTGCGGTCGGCATGGTACTGGCCCCTTTCGTCGCCAAGCTTCTGCAACGCCGTCTGCAGCAGTGTGAAGTCCTGCTGGCTTCTCCCGGCCATTTCGGCGTAGGCCTTCTTCGTCTGGAAGTCGGAGTGCATCTGCACCGCCGTCTGGTAGTGCTTCTCCATCGCCTCCACCAGGCCTTTGACTTCCGGCGTTGTCGCGAGCACAGGATTGGCCTTGGAGGACGTGACCTTGGCCTCGACCTCACCTTGGAGGACGCGCATTTCCTCCGCGCGCGTTGTTCCCAGGAGCTTGTAAACGGCCAGGCGCGCCCCTTGCACATCGGCGTTAAGAGCAGCGAGGTTGGTGGACTCCGTGCGCTGGTCCTCCGATACCCGCGCCAGATCGCGCGCGCTGACAAAACAGGCTGCCAGTCCGACGAACCCGAGGGCCCCCATGGCAATGAGCCCGAGGATGATCCTCCCGTAGATGCTGTTCAGGCTCAGGTAAGCGCGGATCTTCTTGGGAATGCGCTTGCGATCGCCGTCGTTTCTGCGGCTTTTCATTTCAGCAGGTCAGCAGGGGCTACTTCTTGCCGGCAGCTTCGAGGAGGGCTCCCGTGTTCATGAGGTCCGCCGGCGCAAAGTCGCGCTTGAGCTGGTCGGTCTTTTTCAGGAACGCGCGCAGGTTGCCGAGGTACGTGGCGAGGCCGCCTGTGGCGCCGTTCTGGTCAGCCGCGTCCGCTGCATTGTGAATCTTCACGGTTCCGAACATGCGCTTCAGGTCCTCCGCGGAGATTTTGTCACCGTCCGCGAACGTGCCGCGCAACGCGATCTCGTGGACGACGTTGAAGTTCTTGGCATCCGCCACGAACGCCACGCCCTTGAACCAGCCGCGAAAGATCTTCACAAGGTCCTGGTGCGGGATGGTCTTCACGCGGGACTTCAGAGCGCCGAAGCCTTCCGGCATGATACCGGGATAGTTAGCCGTCGTGGCGAGCACCGTGCCCTTGCCCACTTCCACAGCGCGGTTCACCTCGGGCTCGTACTGTATGATGGCCGCAAACTTCTTTGCGATGAAGTGGTCCACCATGCCCTTCTCGTCGTCAACTTCCACACGTTCCACGTCGTTCCACGCGAGGCCATTCTTGGTCAAAAATTCGTTCAAAAAGACCGTGACCGAAGGGCGGTCCAGGTAGATCGCCACGCGCTTGCCCTTGAGGTCCGCGGGCTTGAGGCCGGGCTGCAGGACGATCTTGTCTCCACCATGGGACCAGTCCGTCTCGCCAAGCACGACGACATCCACGCCGTCCTGGTATAAGCCCGCCCAGCTTCCGATCATGTCGACGCCAAGGTCCACCTTCCCCGCCTTCACCGCGTCGATCAGTTCCTGGCTCGTGGTGTAATTGTACAACACGACTTCCACGCCTTCAGCGTTCCAGTAGCCGTTCTGCATCGCAACGTTCAGCGGAACATTTGCGATCCACGGACTCATGCCGATTGTGTAGGGAGCGGCCGCCAGGCCCGCCGAAAACCCTAACGCAGAGAAAAATAAAAGTATCGCGGGAAGCAGTCTAGGAAACTTGATTTTGAGGCCGTTGGTAGAGGTCATGATCAGGTATTTTGGTTGGCAGCATAGGGCGCTTTGCCCCTCTTTCCTACGACTGAATGACCCGGCGCTCGCAACCCCAAACCCCGGTCAGAACCGGCAGTTTAGCGAAGCGTCGATGCAGCGAGGACGCGCTTGCCATACCCCTGCTGCGCCTGTAAATCTTTGTTGAAGAACGCTGACACCGCTCACGTCCCCCTTAGCCTACCTGTGGAATCCCTCAAAGACGCCTCCATCGCTCTTGCCTTAGGAAAAGTGGTCATTGCCGCAGCTTGGGCTGACGGCGAAATCCAACAGGAAGAGCTGGCCTGCCTCAAGGACCTGCTTTTCCAGCTCCCCGAACTGCCCCGCCACTGCCACCGTATGCTCGAGATGTACCTCGAGTCGCCGGTGACCGAAAAGGAGCGGAACCAACTCGTAGAGGAGCTGAAACAGCTTCTGCAAACGGACGAGGAAAAGCAGTTCGCCCTCAACGCGCTCGACCAGATGATCCGGGCCGACGGTGTCGTGGACACCCGCGAAATGGAAGTCGTCGACTCCATCAAGCGCTCCATCGCGGCGGTTGACACGAACCTGCAGAAGGTCGAAACCGTGGTGCAGCAGACGCTCGGGATTCGCCGCGAAGCTGCGGAGAACCGGGAAGCCTCCGAAACCATCCGGCGCATCCTGCGCGACCATTTCGCCCAGACCGCCGGCGCCACGAAAAACTGGACGCTGAGCCTGTCCCGCGAAAGCCTCCAGAAACTATGCCTGGCCGGCATCCTCATGGCCCGTGTGGCTCGCGCGGACAACAAGGTGGACGACTCGGAGGTCGAGGCCATGACGCGCACCATCGCGGAACGCTGGGGCGTGGATAAATCACAGGCCCTCTTCGTCTCGCGCATCGCGGTTTCGGGGGTGACAGAGTCCACGGACCTGCTGCGCGTGTGCCGCCAGTTCCACGAATTGACGCGGGAGGACGAGCGCCGCCAGTTCCTCGAGATCCTCTTCAGCATCGCAATGGCGGACGGCACCTTGAGCGAAGACGAGTTCCGGGACATCCATCGCATCGCGGCGCTCCTGCGCGTGGGCGCCTCTGACCTGCCGAAGCGGTAGGCCCCAGGCCCCCGACATCCTTGCGGCTTAACAAGCTCGCAAGTGCGCGTACGGGCGGGCATTATCTCGCGCACCCCCGATGAGTTCCCCGATACGCCCCCCGGCCCCCCCTCCCCTCACGCACGATTCCGCGCCGACGGACCTGTTGCAGCTTGTGCGAAGCGCGCTCCTGCCCGAGCACCGGGACCGCCACTTTGTCCGTGTATCGGACCTGCACATCAAGACCGGCCAACCTATCCGCTACCGCCTTGACGGCGAAATCGAAGTGCTCGCCGACTGCCCGCCTCTTACCGAAAGGCAGGTGTCAGCGCTTTTGGAACCCTTTCTCGGGCCCGCCAGACTCGCTCAGCTTAACAAGGTGCCGCCAGCGGATGTGGACGTCGGCACGAGCCTGCAAGACTGCCCGGACGTCCGCCTGCGCCTGAATGTGTTCCGCGACACGGACGGCCTCGCCGCGGTCGTCCGTGTGCTCGACTCCGCGCTTCCCGGGCTCCTTGAACTCGGGCTGCCCAGTGGCGAAGTTGTGGACCAATTGCTCAACCTGAGGCGGGGCCTCGTGCTCGTGGTCGGCATGGCGGGCACGGGCAAAAGCACAACCGTGGCAAGCCTGCTGCGCCAGCTCGGCACGCGCCGCAAGCTCCGCATCATCACACTCGAGGACCCCGTCGAGCACGCCATTCCGCAAGGCGCCTCCCTCGTTTCCCAGCGGGAGGTCGGTCTGCATGTCGCCACCTTTGCAGACGGCCTGCGGAGCGCCCTTCGCGAAAACCCGGACGTCATCTTCGTTGGCGAAATACGTGACGCGGAAACAGCAGCCCTTGCCCTTACGGCAGCAGAGACGGGCCATCTTGTGATCAGCACGCTTCACGCCCGCGACGCCATCGGTGCCGTCTCGCGGCTCGTTGACCTTGCGCCCTCGGACCGCCTCCGGGAGATGCAGTCACAACTTGCACTCGGCCTTTCCCACGTCCTGGCGCAACGCCTTGTGCCCAGCAAGAACGGCGAAGGGCGCCACCTCGCCGTCGAAGTGCTGCGCAACGTGCACGCCTGCGGCCACCTGATCCGCTCCGGCCAATGGCACGGCCTGCGCACGCTGATGGAGACGCGCGGGGCTGACGGCATGTGCACCATGGAACAGGCCCTCCTCAACCTCTGCCGGGCCGACCTGATCCGCGGCGAAGACGCCGTGCGGGAATCCAATGATCCGGCAGCCATGCAGCGGTTGCTGGCCGCTCGCTGAAGAACAAAAAAACCGGGCTCAGCAGGCCCGGTTTTTTTGCGCCCGCAAAAGTTCAGAGGCGTCGCTAGAGCAGTTCCGTTCCAAGTTGTCGCATGCGCCGACGCGAGCGTGGACGCCCCACCCTCGCGTCGGCGCGGGCGGAAAAGTGATTTAAGGAGTGCGACGTCTTAAAGTAGAAGTGCTCTACGCGTGGCGTCCCATGCGCTACGATGCGCCCACAGGAACCTCCGTCCCTCGTTGATAGATCAGGCCCCGCGCACGATCCAGGCCGTCTTCCACCGTCTGCACTACATTGGCCTCGCCGAGCTTCTCAATGAACCCGCTCTTTTCCAAGAGGTCCATCGTGTGTTTCGGCACCCGGCACAGCACGAGGTGACAGTTCTTCTTCCGCAGGCGCTCGTGGAGCGATTCCAGGGCGTTGAGGCCCGTTGCATCAATCGAAATCACGTCGTCCAACACCAGCACCATCGCGCGCAGGCGCTCGCCAGCCCGCCGGTATGCGGTTTCCAGCTTGTCGGCCGTCCCGAAGAAAAACGCTCCCTGAATCCGGAAAAGATGCACGCCCTCCGGCCAGGATTCATCAGCCCAGAGCGGACGGCTGCCGCCTTCCGGGTGGGTCTCGTCGAGCGGCTTCACGTCCGACATCTCCGACACCCGCTTGATGAACAGCAACGCCGCAAGCGTCACGCCAATGCCCACCGCCACGGTGAGGTCCACGAGCACAGTGAGCGCAAAGACGATCACGAATACGACCGCGTCGCTCTTGGGTTGCTTATGCAGGCGCTTGAATTCGTGCCACTCGCCCATGTTGTAGCACACGAGCACGAGAATCGCCGCCAGCGCGCAGAGCGGAATCTTACCCGCGAGCGGCGCCGCCAGCACCAGAACCGCGGCGAGCACGAGCGCGTGGATGATGCCCGCCACCGGCGTCGAGCCACCGCTACGGATGTTTGTAGCCGTGCGCGCAATCGCACCCGTCGCGGGAATGCCGCCAAAAAGCGGCGAGACCATGTTCGCGATACCCTGGGCCATCAGCTCCTGGTTCGAATCGTGGCGGTCGTTTGTGAGCGAGTCCGCCACCACCGCCGACAGAAGCGACTCAATCGCGCCAAGCATGGCGATCGTGAACGCGCCGCGCGCGAGAAGGTTTAAGCTCTCGGTCGAGAATTCGGGGAAATGGAATTCAGGCAGCCCCTGCGGGATGCCGCCTTTGAACATCGTCTCAATCGTCGGCACATCAATTTTGAACCAGTGCACGGCGAGCGACGCCACGATCAGCACCACGATTGACCCCGGAACCCGCTTCTGGAACCGCTTCGGCCAAAAAACAAGACACAGCAGGCAGGCCGTGGCCAGGGCGGCGGCCGTCCAGTTGATCTGCTCATACGCACCGACGTACGTCTTTACCCGGTCGATGAAATCCGGCTTCAGCGCCACCGTGAGCCCGAGGAAATTCTTGATCTCGCCGCTCAGGATGAAGACCGCAATCCCGCTCGTGAAGCCCATCGTCACCGGGTATGGGATGAACTTGATCACCTTGCCCAAGCCCGAGAAGCCTAACACCAGAAGGATTATGCCCGCGAGAAAGGTGCAGATGAGCAGGTTTGCGTAGCCAAACCCCAGCACGATACCCGCGACGATCGGAATAAACGCACCCGTGGGGCCACCAATCTGCGTGCGCGAGCCGCCCAGCGCAGAGATGAGGAACCCGGCGACAATGGCCGTCACCAGCCCCTCCTTCGGCGACACGCCCGACGCGATGGCAAACGCAATCGCCAGGGGAATGGCCACCACGCCCACCGTTACGCCCGCGCCAAGGTCGGCCGCAAAGCGCGACGCGGTGTAGCCGCGCAAAGCGTCAATGATGCAAGGACGAAACACCACTTTCATGATAGAGAGTCTGACCCAAGGCGAGGAAAACGGCCCGGGCGCGCTGGAAGGTTGGGTTTCCCAAAAGGCGCAAGCTCTCAAACGGTTGTCGCGCTGCGAGCGTCCCGCCAAAAAGGAAAGTCCGGAGCGTAGTGCTCCGGACTCCTCATGAGTATGGAACCCGCAACTGGAGCGTCAAGCGCACGCCCCGCTCTCAGGCTCAGCCATTAAATTCCGTTTTGAAGCCCGAAAAAGAAGCTTACCTTCTGAAATCTAATAGCTCCCTGAAACCGCGCTAATATGCGCCGCCAAAAACAATCCAACTGCGCTTTGCCGTACTATTTTTAGGCTTTCACTCCCATTAAATAGCTCGGCCTTTACCACAAAGGACGCTCTACAATCGCGTTCCTAACGCTGGCCGCTCAGTGACGCAAAAGGCCCAGGATTACACCCGGCAACGCCCCAAAATACAGGTTTTGCCGGAGGGTTATTAAGTAAATTTCCCCTGCCATTCTACGCCATTGAGGCGTACGGAACATTTTTCCGTATTTTCTTTTTTGATGTCAGATGTCACTATTTGCCTCCGAACCCCTCCCCCACCCATATGAAAAACACCAAAATCAGCACACGCATGGCGCTGGGATTCGGCGCACTCCTGCTCATCCTTGCAGCGCTTGGCGGAGCAGCCACGGTTGTTACGACCACGATAAGCCACGAGAATGAAAACCTTGCGGCCGCTTACGTGCCGGAGGTGGACATCGTGGAAAACCTCGCGCGCCATACTTCAGCCGCGATGCTGGAAATGCGCTCCTACGCCTTGAGCGAAGAAAGCCATTATTTGGAGAAGGGGCGCGCTGAACTGAAAAAGGCGGATCAGTTCCTGACGGCCGCCGAAGCCCACGCCAACGGGCACCCGCAGCTTACGGTGCTCCTGGCGAACGTCGCGGAGGCTCGCCAGCGGCTCGCAGAGTACCACCAAAAGGTCGACCAAAGCGTTCTCCTCGTAAAAAAGATCGACGAGATCCGTGAGGCCATGGCGACGAGCGCCTCAGCGCTCATGCGAGCCGCAAACAGCTACGCCGAAGACCAGATTGCCGTGCTCAGGACGGAAATCTCAGATGGAAAGCCTGCGGCCGCGATTGCAGAGCGCGTGGCAAAGCTCGAGGGCATCGAAGCCGTGACCAATCTCGCCTACGAGGTGCGCCTTGCGAACTTCAAGGCACAAGCCTTGCGTGAGCCCGATATTGTCCGGCAGGCCATGCCGCGCTTCGGCCAAATCACCGAGAAACTTGCCGCGATCAGGACCACCACGCGGCTCGACCGGAACCTGCGCCAGCTCGAGATCATCGGCACGGCCGCACAGGACTATCGTGGGCACGTTCAACAGTTCCTCAACGTTTCCGCCGAACTCGACCAGGTTGGCGCGAGCCGGAACGCCGCCGCCGTCGGTCTCCTGGCGACCTGCGAAAAAACCGCGGACGCCGGCATGAAGCAGACGCTGGAGATCTCCCGCTCTTCCAGCGCCCTTGCCAACAACACGTCCAAAGCCATGGCGTTTGGCGTCGTCTTCGCCTGGGTCGCCGGTCTTGGCATCGCCGGCTGGATCACCGTGAGCATCTCCCGCGCAATCCGGAACGTCATAGGCGGGCTTTCTGACGCCTCCGCACAGGTGGCCACGGCCTCCAACCAGGTCTCGGCCTCCAGCCAGCAGACGGCCGCCGGGGCATCCCAGCAAGCTGCAAGCGTTGAAGAAACCTCGTCCTCGCTCGAAGAAATCTCGTCCATGACGCGCATGAACGCGGAAAACGCGTCGCAGGCCCGCGGGCTCATGATCGAGACCGGCACCGTTGCGGCGCGGGCGAACGAGTCCATGTCCCGCCTGACGCGCCACATGCAGGACATCTTGGACACGAGCAAAGAGACGCAGAAGATCATCAAGACCATCGACGAAATCGCCTTCCAGACGAACCTCCTGGCCCTGAATGCGGCCGTGGAAGCCGCCCGCGCCGGTGGCGCAGGAGCCGGGTTTGCCGTGGTGGCTGACGAGGTCCGGTCCCTCGCGCAACGCGCTGCCGAGGCCGCAAAGACGACCTCGTGCCTGATCGAAACCTCTGTCGGCAAGATCACGCTCGGCAGCGAACTCGTTGCCGACGCCAACGAATCCTTCACCGCGCTCTCCCAAAGCACCAGCAAAGCCCGGGAGTTCGTGGCTGAAATCGCCGCGGCCTCCGGAGAGCAGTCACGTGGCATCGAACAGATCACCAAAGCCGTAGCAGAAATGGACAAAGTAACCCAACGCAACGCATCCAATGCTGAAGAAGCCGCCGCAGCCTCGGAGGAATTGTCCTCGCAGGCCGTGCAGCTTCAGGGACTCATCCGCGAGCTTGTCGGACTCGTCGACGGCACGCGTAAGCGCATCGAACAGCACATGGAGGAACCGGAGCCTGAAATGCCGCAGCCGCAGGTGCAGGTGCATCCGCGGCAGGAAATGAAGACGCCGCGCGGCATGATGCGCATCAATTCCCGCCCCCGGACCGAAAGCGGTGTCGCCGCAGACGGCTGGCAGGAGCGCTACTCCACATAACGGCGCAGACTGCGGCCCTGCGCCAGCGCGAATAACTCCTCCCCCCCGGATGCCCGAGGCCAAAACCTCGGGCATCTTTATTTGGCGCCGTCCTCCGCCGCTGCCGCCGCCCGGCTCTTCTTCAGGAGCAGCATGTGCTTTGCGTCAATCTGCCCGCGCTGCGCGAGCTTGTCCGCATGCTCCAGCATGTCGTCCCAGTCTTCAGAGGTCGCCACATAAGGCTGCCACGGCTCAAACCGTTTTCCCTTCAGACGCCACTCGAGCTGGTCGCCCTTAAAGGAAACCCTGAGTTGCACGCGCCCAAGCTCGGGATCGCGCCGGTGCCAAATAATCTCGACGGCCATACCCAATGCATTTCGCAGGTACCGCCGTCTTTCGCAAGCAGGCAAAGCAAACGCCTTTCAGCCGCCGCTTCGGCATCTGACGAGCCTTTCGGAAAGGTAGCCGCTTCGCTGTGCCACGCCTTTCGGTTCCAACCCCAAGCGTACCGCCTGACGACCCCGGACGACTACAGGCTCGCCGCGTGGGCGGGCCTGTCCACCGCGATGATCTTGTTCAGGCTCTCGCGCAGCGCAATCAGGCTGCTCGTCGTGTTGGTGTCCGCGAGGTTCACGTTCTCAATGTAGAACGTGTCGAGCGCGCAGCCACGCTCCGTCGAAATGCGCGCGAAAGTGATGTCAAACCCGTGGTCGAAGATCGCCTTTGAAAGCTGGTAGAGCAGGCCGATCTGGTCGTTCGCCTGCACCTCGATAATCGTCCGGCGCAGCGAAAGCTCATGGTAAACGTCCACGCTCGGCGGGATCGGCGCCTTCAGCCGCGGGTCCCGTGCCCAGGCTGCACGGCTGTGGCGCTTGGCCTGCGTAAGAATATCGGGCATCAGGTCCTGGTTGTGGAGCAGCGCGCCCTCCATGCCCTTCTGGAAAAGCTCCCGCGCCTTCGGGTTGGTCGAGATGCCACCACCCGGTTCCGTTACGTAGAACGTGTCGATCGTGATGTGGTCAGACCGCGAAATCGCCTTCGTGCCGAGAATGTTCAGCCCCGCGACCGAAAACGCTCCGGCGAGCTTGTAGAACAGTCCCGCGCGGTCCCACGTAACGATGTTCACCACCGTAACGCCCTGGTCAATGTCGTCGCGCCAGTCAATCACCGGAATGAGCGAACCGAGTGAGTCCGCCTGCGAAATGTTCGTCAGGAGCCGGTTAATCAACCGCAGGTGCAGGCGGATTTCAGCGGCCCCGTTGTTCACGAAATACCGCTCCGGCAACAGGCTGAAATGCGCCTCGACTTCCTCGCGGCTGATACCGTCGCCCTCCATCTCAAGAACCCTGGTCAGCATGGCCTGCTTGCGCTCCTGTCGCTTGGTTTTGGCGACCTCACGGTGCTCCAGGATTTCGAGCGTGGCCTGGAAAAGCTGGTTGTGCAGCAGATCTTTGTAGCTGTTCCAGAGCGAAAGGGCCGTGCCACGGGCGTCGCAGAACGTGTGGACGTAGAGGAACCGGAGAAGCTCCGGGTCGCCCACAAATTCTGAGAACGTGGTCGAGGTGCGTGGGTCATCCACGTCATACCGCTGCCAGAACCGTGCCATTTCCAGATGATTCCGGATGACGAAAAGGACCGTCTCCTGCGTCTTCGCGTCCAGCTCCAGCCGTTCCAGCACGGCTTTGGCGAGCTCCGCCCCGCTCTCGGCGTGATCATGGATGCCCGCGGCCTTGCCCACGTCGTGCAGGAGCAGGATCAGGTAAAGAAGCCACGGTGCAGTCGTCTCGCGGAGCTCCGACCGGTACATCTCGACAAACTCCCCTTCTCCCGCAAACACCGCGTCGAGCTGCTGGATTGTGTTCAGGGTGTGGGCGTCTGCTGTGTAGCGGTGGTAATATTCGTGCTGGACGAGACAGGTCAGGCGGTCAAATTCCGGCAGGACGCGCCCGAGCACGCCCAGTTCGTGCATCTCGCGCAGGATCGGGTATACTTGGCCCACGGCCTGCAGGATCGCCACAAGGCTGCGGTTTACCCCCGGTTGTCCCGTGACGACTTCAGGCGTCAGAAGCGCCAGGGAATCCCGGATAAGTAGCGTAAGCTCAAGGTCGAGCGTCGCCTGATATTGCTGACAGTGGCGGAAGACGCGCACCAGGCGCACCGGATCTTCCTTGAACACGTCGGTATTCTCGAAAGTCAGCGTCTGGCCGATCAGGACAAACCCGTCCATGCGCTTCTGCCGGTCATACCGGCGCGCCTCAATGGCCGCCTTGATCGAAATGGCCTCGTTCTGCGGCGTGCCGATGGCCAGGCGGCGCTCGATCAGCTTCGACATCCGGTAGATCGCCTGCGCGTGGCTGTAGTAGTCCTTCATGAAGGACTCTACCCGGCGGAAAATATCCTCATCCCGGTAGCCCAGGTTCAGCGCCACGACTGGCTGCTTTTCAAGGTTCAGCAGGTCCGTGGGGCGCGTGCTCTGGAAATGGAGTTCGTTGCGCACGCGCAGGAGGAAATCGTAGGCCGAGTGGAGCTCGCGCTGCTCGTTCCGCCTCAGGTAATTGCGCGAAACAAGGTCCTCCAGCGACTCCGCATCGAGCCGTATCCGGGCCATCCACAAGATGTTTTGGTAGTCCCGCAGCCCGCCCACGCCGTTCTTGATGTCCGGTTCCTGCAGGAACACTGTGTCCCCATAACGCGCCCGGCGCCCCACCTGGTCGTTCAGCCGTTCCTGAATGTATTCGGCGGGGGCGTCCGTCCGGCAGAAGTTCTTGTACGCCTGCTGGAACACCGAGAAAAGATTGTCGGAGCCGCACAGGAACCGCGCCTCCAGCAGCGCGTTCTTCGTCTGGACGTCCTTCTTGGCCTCCTCGAGGGCGTCCTGAATACTCCGGGTGGAATGGCCGACCTTGAGGCTGAGGTCCCACATCGGGTACAACACCTCGTCCGTCAGCACCTCTTGCACGGGCTTGAGCACCTTCGGCTTCACCTTCCTCGGGTAGAGGAACATGATGTCGATGTCGCTGAACGGGCACAGTTCCGCACGCCCGTACCCCCCCAATGCCACCAACCCCACCTGGATCGGCAACGGTCCGTGCGCCTTCTCATAAGCCTGCACGGCGAACCGGAAAAGGTTCTCCAGCAACAGGTCCACGATGATCGTGCGGATCCGCGCAACATCGAGCCCCGCCCCACCCTTGCGGTGTGCCTCCGCCAGCGCCTCATTCTGGGTCTTCAGGAACTCCTTCAGCACGGGCAATCGCGCCGCCCGGTCCAGCGCCGCCGCAGGCACCAGAAGCGTTTCGGCGGCCTGCCGTATCTGCGGGTAATGCGGATCGTCCTGCAGACTGGGGGCCAAAGGCTTCGCAGCGGCGCGCGCGGAACGGCTACGGCCGAACAGTCCAGCAACATCAAATGGCACCCAACTGCCCATCCAGGGATAATGAGCTTTGCTTTTCAATCCGTCGCGTCAAGGGATTTACACGGGTAAAGGCACCGGATTTTACCCAGGGCAGAAAAGCATATCCCTGAAGCTCAACCCGATACGCGCCCGTGGGCGCCCGGGAATGCACCCGCAGGCACCCGTTCCCGGGGCTTAAGCCCCGTCACAGGCACGCGCCGCCCCGGGCTTCCGGCAAAACAGGAAACCCGCGGCACGCGCCGTGGTTCGACAGGAGACTGCGGTTAGGCGCGGCCGAGCGCCTTGGCAAGAGCCCGAATAAACTCAGGGCTCGTCCCGCAGCACCCGCCGATCAGGCTGACCCCCGCTTCCTTCATCGCCGGCAGGAAGCCCGCGAAGGTCTCAGGGGACATCCGGTATACGGTGCGCCCATTTACCATCTCCGGCAACCCCGCGTTCGCCTTTATCCAGACCGGCTTCTGTGTCGTTGCGCGAAGTTCGCGCCCAACGTTCACATACAACTCAATGCCCAGGCCACAATTGGCCCCGAGGATGTCCGCACCCGCCGCACCGAGGATCTCAACCTGCTTGGCAGGCGAAACACCCATCATCGTCCGGTTCTTCTGCGCACCCGAATCATAAACCATGCACGCAGAGACCATCAGGCCCGTGGACTTCGCAGCACGGACGGCCGCGAGCGCCTCATTCACGTCGGACATCGTCTCCACGCAAATGCCATCCGCACCGGCCTCGGCCATTGCCTTCGCCTGTTCCGCGAAGCCCTCCTCAAGTTCTTCTTCCGTAACTTCCTCGTCGGCAAGAAGCTTGCCGCTGGGCCCGAGCGAGGCAAAGACCAGCGCCCGGCCCTTTGCGGCCCGGACGGAGGCTTCCACGCCACGCTTGTTGATCTCAGCGACGCGCTTCTCCAAACCGTGCCCCGCGAGCACCCAGCGGTTGGCACCAAATGTATTCGACAGAATCACCTGGCTCCCGGCCTCCACATAGCTGCGGGCCACGGCCTCCACGAGTTCGGGCTTTTCCAGATTCCAGGCGTCCGGGCACGCGCCAATCGGCAGCCCGCGCTTCTGGAGTTCCGTGCCCCAGGCGCCGTCGAGCAGCACCAGGCCCTGTTTCAGCCACTGGTCGAGTTTCGAATTCATCGGGAGGTAGATAGGTGTCTGAGATCTCTTCTGTGAGCGCCGTGGCCCTTACTGGGCGAGCGCCTTGAGCAGGCGTTGAACTTCGTCGCGCTTGGCCTGGTTTTCGGAAAGCTGCGCGCGGGCGCCTTCGACAACCTGTGCCGGAGCCTTGCCCGTGAACGCCGCATTGCCAAGCTTTGCCTCGATGCCCGCGATGATCTTCTGCACGCGGTCCAGTTCCTTTGCCAGACGCTCGCGCTCGGCGCCCGCATCCACGGCACTTGAAAGGTCCAGATACACCGTGCCCAGCGGCGTAACCGCGGCCGGAGCATCCTGCACGGACTCGCGACGCTCCAGCGTGGCAAGACCGATCAGGCGCTTGAGCTTTTCGGCGTGGCGCTGGATGACGGCGGAGCGGTCGGTATCGGCCGAGTAGAACAACGTGCAGTCGCGCTTGGCCCCGAGATTATACTGGGCTTTGAGCGCGCGCGTCAGCGACACCATCTCGCGCAGGTCGCCGATCTCCTGGATCGCGCCCTCCTGGAGCGAAAGGCCACGCCGCGTGAGCAAGTCCGCGAGCGCCTTGCCCGTGCCCGCGTCGACGTTCTGGATGAACGTGCCGTCGAGGCCAAAGGACAGGTCGTGCCAGAGTTCTTCCGTGATGAACGGGGTGTACGGGTGCAACATCAGGAGCACCTGCCGCAAGCACAGGTCCTGGATCGCAAGACAGTGCGCTTTGAGCGCCTTGTCCTGCAGCTTCGCCTTCGAAACCTCCACATACCAGTCGCAGAAGTCGCCCCAGAAGAACCCGTAAACCACCTGCGTGGCCGCATTGAACTCGAAATTGTCCAGCGCGGTCTGGTAGTCATCCAGCGTGCGCACCAGGCGACCGAGGATGGCGTGGTCATCGGCGTCGCAGCGGGCGGGCTCGATGCGGGCGATAATGGAGTCGAGGCTCGCATTGTCGCCGGGAATCGCCGCGCCGGACATCTGGCGGAACCGGCAGGCGTTCCAGAGCTTGTTGCAGAAATTGCGCCCCTGCTCCACGCGCTCCTCGCCAAACAGCACATCCTGGCCCTGCGGCGCTATGCTCATCAGGCCAAAACGCAGGCCGTCCGCGCCATACTTGGCAATCAGGTCCAGCGGGTCGGGCGAGTTGCCGAGCGACTTCGACATCTTCCGGCCCTTCTCGTCACGGACAATGCCGTTGAAGTAGACGTCGCGGTACGGGATGCGCGCCTTCATGTCCTCGAGCGTGAGCGTGGTCTTTTCGGACCCCATGAGCTCAAGGGAAGCCATGATCATGCGGGCCACCCACAGGAAGATGATGTCCGCGCCCGTGGCGAGCACGCTCGTCGGGAACCAGTAAGCAAGATCGGCGCTCTGCTGCTTGTCGGGTTCCGGCCAGCCAAACGTCGCAAAAGGCCAGAGCCAGGACGACGCCCACGTATCGAGCACGTCGGAATCCTGTTCCCAGTTCTCCGGGTCGGACGGGCCGTCCAGCGAAACGTGGCGGTTGGCCGGGTCATTGCGGTCCGCGCCCTTGCGGTACCAGACGGGGATGCGGTGGCCCCACCAGAGCTGGCGGCTGATGCACCAGTCCTGGATGTTGTTGAGCCAGTGCAGGTAAGTCTTTGTCCAGCGGTCCGGGTGGAAGCGGATGAGACCGTCCTGCACGACGCGCTTGGCTTCCTCAACCTTCGGGTAGCGCAGGAACCATTGCTCCGACAGGCGTGGCTCGATCGGCACGTCCGCGCGCTCGGAATAGCCGACGCTGTTCTCGTACGGCTCCTCTTTCACCAGCAACCCGAGCTCCGCGAGCTTCTTTGCCGCCACCTTGCGGGCCTGGAAACGCTCCATGCCCTTGAACTCCGGACCCGCCAGCTCGTTGAGCGTGCCATCCGGGTTCATCACGTCCACGATCGGCAGGTTGTGCCGCTTGCCGATGTCAAAGTCCGCCTTGTCGTGTGCGGGCGTGACCTTCAGGACGCCCGTTCCGAACGACTTGTCGACGGCATGGTCCGCAACAATCGGGATGGCCTGCCGCGGGAACGGCCGCCACACGTGCTTGCCGATAAGGTGCTTGTAACGGTCGTCGTCCGGGTTGACCGCCACGCCCGTGTCGCCCATCAGCGTTTCCGGGCGGGTGGTGGAAATCTCAAGATACTGGCCAGGGTGCTCCACGATCTCATACCGCATGCGGTAGAGCGTGCCCTTTTGCGGCTTCATGATCACTTCCTCGTCCGAGAGCCCCGTGTGGCTCACCGGGCACCAGTTGACCATGCGCTTGCCGCGGTAAATGTACCCGCGCTGGTACAGCTTCACGAACGCGGTCAGCACAGCCCGGTTATAGCCGGGGTCCTGCGTGTAAACGGCGCGGTCCCAGTCGCACGACGCCCCAAGCTTCTTGAGCTGGTCGAGGATGATGTTGCCGTGCTTCTCACGCCAGACCTTCGCACGCTCCACAAACTTCTCGCGCCCCAGGTCGTGCCGCGTCTTGCCTTCCTTGCGAAGCTCCCGTTCCACACGCGTCTGCGTGGCGATGCCCGCGTGGTCGGTCCCCGGCATCCACACCGCGGACTTGCCCTGCTGGCGCGCATGACGGATCAGGATGTCCTGAATCGTGTTGTTCAGCGCGTGCCCCATGTGCAGTACGCCCGTCACATTGGGCGGCGGAATCACGATGGAAAAGGGCTCGCGCCCCGGCGTGACTTGCCCCCGGAAACAACCGTTTTCGAGCCAAGCGGCGTACCACCGGCTTTCAACCTGCTTCGGGTCGTAGGCTTTCGCGATCTCGGGCATGGGAAAAAGTATGTTGCTCCCCGGAACCAGCCACTTCGGCCCTCTTCCGGGAAAAACGTAAAGTGGGCGAAAGAAACCGCCTCCTTGTCAAGCGCCCACAAAGGGGTACGCCCACTCGGGGTAAGATAACTCCCCTCCTCCCCTCCCTCTCCCTTGTAAGAATAAAGCCGTGCAACCAACCCCCCCCCCCCCCCCCGCGCACACCCCCCCCCCCCCCCCCCCTCCCTCCCCCACCCCCCCCCCCCCCCTCCCTCCTCCCCC
>CAZQIE010000008.1:0-11668 GCA_964593675.1 uncultured Opitutales bacterium | reverse complement strand
CAATCTCGCGGCCACAGAGATCAGCAGTGGACACGGCCCCCGGCGCGAAGGATCGCCCCCACGCCGTGCGTGGAAAACCGCGAGCCAGCTAGCGCCAGATCGCCACCGTGCAGTCGGTCAGGATCGGCCCACGCCGTGCGCAATCTCGCGGCCACAGAGATCAGCAGTGGACAAGGCCCCCGGCGCGAAGGATCGGCCCACGCCGTGCGTGGTTACTCGGTCGAGACCTGCTGCTGGCCCGCAAGGGCGGACTCCAGGGCGTGCCAGGCCAAAGTCGCACATTTGACGCGTGCCGGGAATTTACGGACGCCCGTCAATGCAGCGGTATCCCCGAGGGCGTCGAGGTCGATGAGCGGCTCGGCATCCGCCGTGAGCAAGTCGTGCATCTCCTTTACCGCGGCGCGGGCCTCCGCAACCGTTTTCCCTTTCACCCGCAACGTCATCAACGAGGCCGACGCCTTGGAAATCGCGCACCCTTCGCCGGAAAACCGGATATCCGCGATACGGTCGCCGTCCACCTTCAGGAACACGGTTAGCTCGTCCCCGCAGAGCGGATTGTAACCCTCCGCTTTCCGGTTGGCATCGGCCAGCGTGCCGGAGTTACGGGGGCGCTTGTTGTGGTCGAGGATAATCTCCTGATACAGGTCGGAAAGCTCGGACATCAGCGGAAAAGGGATTGGATCTTTCGGAGGGACGTGGCGAATTTCTGGACTTCTTCGCGTGTGTTGTAAAAAGCGAAGGACGCCCGGGCCGTGCCGGGCAGCCCCAGCCGTTTCATGAGCGGCTGGGCGCAGTGATGGCCGGCGCGGATCGCGATGCCATCGCTGTCGAGTATGGTGCCGATGTCATGGGGATGCACGTCTTTTAGCATGAACGACAGCACGCTGGCTTTCGACGCCGCGGTGCCCACGACCCGGAGCCCCGGTATTTCAGAGACCAGAGCGGTCGCTTCCGCGAGAAGGGCCGCCTCGTGCGCGGCTGCCCCGCCGCGGTCAATTTCCATCATGTAGCGCAGGGCAGCGCCCAGGGCGATGGCGCCGCTGATGTGGGGCGTGCCCGCCTCAAAACGCTCGGGAATGTCACGGTAAGTCGTACCCTCCCACGATACCCGCTGGATCATGTCGCCCCCCGTCTGGTAGGGTGGCATGCTGCGCAGGATCTCAGCCCTTCCATACAACACGCCGATCCCCGTGGGCCCAAAAATCTTGTGCCCCGAGAGCGCGAGGAAGTCGCAGTCGAGCGCCTGGACGTCCACAGGCAGGTGCGAGACCGACTGCGCGGCGTCCACAAGCACCTTTGCGCCCACGGCGTGGGCCTTGCGGATAATGTCGCCCACCGGGTTCACCGTACCCAGCGCGTTGGAAACGTGGACAACCGAAACCAGTTTCACCCGCGGGCTGAGCAGCTTCTCGAATTCCTCCATCAGAAGCTCCCCCTGGTCGTTGATTGGTATGACCCGGACGACCGCCCCCGTTTGCTGCGCGACCACCTGCCACGGCACGATGTTTGCGTGGTGCTCCATGGCCGAGAGTAGGATCTCATCGCCCGCCTTCAGGTTCGCCCGCCCCCAGCACGACGCGACAAGATTGATGGCCTCAGTCGTCCCCCGTACAAACAGGCATTGCGCGGCCTCCGGCGCGTTCAGGAACCGTGCGACCACGGTGCGCGCCTTGTCATAGGCGTCGGTCGCCGCACCGCTCAGGTAGTGTACGCCCCGGTGTATGTTCGCGTTTCGGGAACTGTAGAACGTCTCCACCGCGTCTATCACCTGCCGCGGCTTCTGTGTGGTCGCGGCGTTATCCAGGTACACCAGCGCGTGCGAGCCCACGCGGGTCTCCAGTATCGGGAAATCCTCGCGGATCTTCTCGACATCAAAAGGCGGCGGCGCGGAGGCCGGACGTGTGCTTACGGTTGCGCTCATGAGACTCTTTCTCAAATACTGTATCCCCTCGTCTGCCCGCAGCAACGGTTAAGTGGGCGACTCGAGAAAAATGCCGGAGCCCCGGAAAACCGGCAGCCCAGTCCTGTGGCATCGTGCCTGCCCCACCTTACTGATGCAGCGATTTTCCCGTGGCGCTACAGGCAGCGGCGCGGTTCCGCTACAGGAAGGTTCCGGCGAGGCCGGGGCCGTTTCCCGAAACCTGAGGGGGATACCCAAAGGCTGCGTCTGGGGTCAGGAATCGCCCCTGTCCGGGACCGCCGGTTGTTGCGCAGGACCACACCCAGAGGCTTAAAGCAGGGCGCGCGGGACGTTCGCCGTCGGGCCGGGGCATGCGCCGATTGTTTGCAACCCCAGGTGGCGTAAACTTTCTGCAATGAACTCAACCGCGCCTACAAACACCCGCGTGCGTCTGGACCAATTCTCAGCCAGCGTGGGCTTGGACCGCGGCCGACCCGCGTGGTTCGAGGCACTCTGGTACGTCGTGAAGTGCCTTGTCTTCCTTTCGCCCCTTCCCTTCCCGCAGGGCCTGAAACGGCGGTTGTTGCGGGCCTTTGGTGCGCAGGTGGGCGAAGGCGTGGTAATCAAGCCGCGCGTGAACATCCACCTGCCGTGGAAGTTCAGCATCGGCGACCATTCCTGGCTCGGTGAAGAAGTCTTTATCCTGAACCTCGAACCGGTGCAGATCGGCAGCAATGCCTGCGTTTCCCAGCGTGCGTTCCTTTGCACAGGAAACCACGACTACCGGCGGCCCGACTTCGCCTACCGCAATGCCCCGATCACCGTTGGCGACGGTGCGTGGGTGGGCGCCCAGGTGTTCGTCGTCCCCGGCGCAACGATTGGCCAGGAGGCCGTCGTCACGGCAGGGTCAATCGTCGTGGGAGACATTCCGGCGCGCATGGTGTGCTCCGGCAACCCCTGCCGTCCCGTAAAGCCGCGCTACGCGGAGGAAGCCATGCCCTTCCCCGCCGTTGCCGAAGAGCCCCCGCGTAAGGCCGCCTAAGCCCGGCGCGCCCTCAGCCCCCCGAACAGCAACCCCTACTCCAGTCCCACAATGACCCACCCAACACGCCCCTTCGCCCCCTTGCTCCGCCGCGCCCGCCTCGAACGTCGTTTCTCGCGGGCCACCCCACTCGTGATGGCTGGCAGCTTCATCGGCAGCTCGCTCTACTTTTCCTGGATACCCGACCCCCACCTTACCCACCTCGGCTGGTTGCCCGGCCTCATCGGCAACTGGGCGGACGAGTATTATAACCTGCGCACCGCGGTCCCGTTTTTCGCCATCATGTTCTGGGTGTACGCATACCTGCGCCTGACGCCCACCCATGCCCGCCGCCAAAAGATCCTTCCGCCGCTCGCGTTCCTGCTGCCCGTGTTCGCGGAATACGGCCAGATGTTCCTGCCCGAACGCTCAGCGGACTGGCGGGATGTCCTGTGGGGCTGGCTCGGGCTCGCGGCTGGCTATGCCTCCGCCCGCGTCTGCCGCGCCCTCCTGCGACGCCTGCGTCACCGCGCCCGCCCGTACCCGTATGCAGACGTGGTCGCACTCCACGGCGTCCGAGCCGCCGGTGATGACAAAGACGCCCTCGCCCGCGCCGCATGAAAGCCCGCCAAAACCGGGGTTTGACGCCCGAGCCCGCCCACGGCATTTCCCGATAAGCCGCTCGTGCCGGTGCCTCATGGAGAGCCCCGGCCCGCGGTGGTAAAAGTGTCCAGCATGAGAATCACCATCTGGGGCATAAATTACGCACCTGAACTCACGGGTATTGCGCCGTACAACACGGAGCTTTGCGAGTTCCTGGCCTCGCGTGGACACTCGGTCCGGATGATCACCACGTTCCCCTATTATCCGGAGTGGCGTAAACGTCCCGAAGACAAAGGCAGGCTTTACGCCGCGGAGTCGCGGCAGAACGTGGAAGTCGTGCGGTGCTGGCACTACGTCCCGGCTCGCCCCACGGCGCTCAAGCGCATGCTGCACGAGGCGACCTTCGGGCTCACAAGCCTCCTTCGTGTGCTGCGGGGTCCGCGTCCGGACGTCCTCCTTCTCGTTTGCCCGCCCCTGCTCCTCGGCCCCCTTGGGTGGCTGGCGGGACGGCTCCTGGGCTGCCGCGTCGTTATACACGTGCAGGACATGCAGCCTGACGCCGCGCTTGCCCTCGGCATGCTCAAGCCCGGCCTGTTCTCCCGCGCCCTCTACGCCGTCGAACGTTTTTCCTATAGCCGCGCCTGGCGCGTCAGCGGCATCACCCGCGGCATGCTGCGCCTGTTCTCCGCAAAAGGCATCCCGGAAAAACGCCAGATATACTGGCCAAACTGGATCACCGGGACCGCCGCTCCCCAGGCCGAAAGAAGGCCCAAGACCTTTCGCCAAACACACGCGATCAGCCCCGACGAGTTTCTCGTGGTTTACTCCGGAAACCTTGGCCGGAAGCAAGGGCTCGATGTCATACTCCAGGCCGCCCAAGTCCAAGCGGCACGGGCGAACGCCGTCACCGCAGGCACCGGCCAAAGCAAACCCGCACGGCCGCTCCGTTTCCTTATCGTAGGAGACGGCGTGGAGCGAGCCGGCCTGATGGAGCGGGCCCGCGAACTTCGCTTGACCAACGTCGCATTCCTGCCGCTCCAGCCCCAGGCCATGTTCCGCGCCATGCTGGAAGAAGGGGACCTGTTCCTCGTCACCCAGCAGGCAGGCTCCGGCGCGCTGTTTTTCCCCAGCAAGCTTCTCAGCCTGCTCAGCGCCGGATGCCCGGTGATCACGGTGGCGGATGCCGAAGGTGAGCTCGCCTCCGCCGTCCGGGAGGGCGGCTTTGGCCGCAACGTCCTCCCCGGCAAGCCCGAGGACCTTGCGGATGCGATCGCCGCGGTGGCCGCGGATGCCGCGCTTCGCGAGCAGTTCAGCCGCGCGGGTCGCTCATGGGTACGCCAGTTTGAACGCAGCTCCGTTCTCACCCGCATCGAAAAGGTCTTAACCTCAGGGAACTAACGGGGACATTCCCCCAGAAGCCGCTCCGGAACTGGGAAAAGCCGCAAAACTCCGCGCAAGTATGCACGACCCTGCCCGTTTTCGCCCGTGCAGCCTGCAATCCACGCGGGGGCCACACCCGCCCCAGCCATTAGGCACCCGATAAGCCGTTTGAAAAACGGACCGGTAATGTTAGCTTGCTCCCGTCGGTCTAGCCCTCCCCCACCCTCGGAAAAATTCCGAAGGAAACCAACAGGCCCGATGCGCGAAAGCGTTAGCACGCGGACGCCAACAGGCACACAAAGCAATGGCAATTCTGCAAAACCGGACCGCCCGCAGGTCCGGAGGGGAGGTTCTTAGGCGCCTACCCTCCGAACCTTTGGGCGTTTCCCAGAACGCAAGCGGGGTGTGGGACGACCTCATAGGCGCGTTTCCCCTCGCCGTCTTGGCTATGGATAGCCGCGGAATTGTCCGCGCAATGAACACGGCGGCAGAGGAACTGCTCGGCCTGCGGTGGGACAGCACCCGCCCCCGCTCCTTTGCCACCCTCTTTGCTTCCGCCCAGGAAGGGCACGACTTTCTCAAACGCCTCCGCGCCGAACGCCGCGTGGGCCTGCACCCCGCAACGCTGAGGTCCGCGTCGGGAACAGGCATCCCCGTGCTCATTGACGCGCGGCAAGGCGACAAACCGGACCAGTTCGCCTGCGTGCTGCGCCGCCTGAATGACGCAGGCGCACCCGGCGCGCTGGACATCCTGCGTGGCCTTGGCGGCTGGGTATGGGAGTCCGACGCCTGCCGGGAACACCTGCACGCTCTCGCTCCGGGCGACACCGTCCTAGGCTACCCCGCGTCTGAGTGGACGCAGCCCGGAGCCTGGCACGAGCGCGTGCACGAAGAGGACCGCATCGGCGTGCTTTCCCTCTTGGCCCGAGCAGCCCGCGACGGCACCCCGGTCGAACTGGAATACCGCGTGCAGACCGCCTTCGGGAGCCTCGCGTACGTGCGGGAGTGGGCACGGCCAAACGGTCCCACCATCCGGTCCACCTGCATTGACGTAACCGAAAGGAAACGCCTCGAACGCGACGTTCTGGAGATCGCCGAGCGCGAGCGCAACCGCATCGGCCAGGATCTCCACGATGACCTGTGCCAACACCTCGCGGGCCTCGCTTGCCTGACACGCATCCTCGAATGCCGGCTCCGGGAGGCCGGTCGGGGCGAGGCGGACGCGGCCTCCGACATCACGGCTCAGCTTCAGCAAGCCATGCGCAAAGCGCGTGCTGTTGCCGCCGGCCTTTATCCGGCGAGCCTTCAGACAGAAGGCCTCACCTGCGCGCTCCAGGAACTCGCCGCCCAGGCCACATCGCAACACGACGTGTCGGTGCGCCTGCGCGCAGCCAAGCACTTCCCCCCGGTCTCAGGACAAACCGCCATCCACCTGTACCGCATAACCCAGGAGGCGCTCAACAACGCCCTCCGCCACGGCCATGCGAAACAGGTCGACGTCATTCTCGGCACACGGAACCGCTGCGGCGTCCTCTCCGTGCGCGATGACGGCACCGGGTTCCCACCGGACAAGCTCTCGGGCCGCGCCGGCGGCATGGGTCTCCACACCATGCGCTACCGCGCCTCCGCTATCGGCGGCACCCTCCGCATCCACAACAACCGCGTCCGTGGGTCCACCGTGTCCTGCGTCTATCCACTCACCCCCTTTGGACATGAAGCAACCTAGCTCCGAAACTGGTAAATTCCGCGTCTACATCGTGGACGACCATCCCCTGATGCGCCACGGTCTGGCGCAACTGATCAACCGGGAACCCGACCTTGAAGTCTGCGGCGAAGCTGAGGACTCACTCAAGGCAACCAAAGGCATCGCCAACGCGAGCCCCGACCTGGTGATCATGGACATATCGCTCCCCGGCAGCAACGGGCTTGAGCTCATCAAGAACATGAAGGCCCTTTATAAGGACCTTCTCATCCTTGTGCTGTCCATGCACGCGGAAACCATCTACGCCCAGCGCGTCTTGCGTGCCGGAGCCATGGGCTACGTGATGAAAGACGAGACGCCCGACATCCTGATGCAGGCCATACGGCGCGTGATTAAGGGCGAAATCTGGGTGAGCGAGAAAGTCGGCTCCCAGATGCTCCACCAGGTCGTAAGCGGCAGCCCGGGCTGCTACGAAAGCCCGATTGACCGCCTCAGCGACCGCGAGCTCGAAGTCCTCCAGTCCATCGGTCAGGGTCGCGCCACACGCGAAATCGCCGCGAGCCTGAACGTGAGCGTGAAGACCGTGGAATCCCACCGCGCCCACATCAAGGAAAAGCTGGACCTCAAGAACAGCACCGAGCTCGTCCAGTTCGCCGTGCAGTGGGTCGAGAACGAGAGCAGCCTGCGCTAACGCAAAACGGGCATCGCCGGACTTTGGGGGCGGCCATTCCGGGCCGTCCCCATTTTTTGAATACACCATCGCCGCACCGGCCCCGGGTGCCAACCCGCCCAGCCCGGACGCCGGATGGCGCATGAAACTTTCGTTAACGCCCCGCGAGAGTTTCGCGATTGCCGCAAAACGGGAGCGGGGCCATCCCCGATTGTTTGCCCTCTCCTGCGGACCTATAGTTTGCGTCATTAACAACTAGAGGTCCCTGTGAATACCGAAAAACGGAAGATTTTCATTGTAGACAACCATCCCCTCCTCATCGACGGACTGCGTTCCCTGATAGAACGCCAGGAGGATCTCAGCCTCTGCGGCTACACGACCACGGCCGCTGGCGCCCTCGCCCGCATCTCCGAGGCCCGTCCGGAACTCGTCGTCATCAAGGAGGAAAACGGTTTCCCCACGATCCGCGCCCTGCACCAGCAGTTTCCCGAACTCTTCATCCTGTGCCTGTCGAACCAGGAGGAGATCTTCTACGCGCCGCGCGCGCTCCGGGCTGGAGCCCACGGGTTCATCATGAAGACGGAGAGCGTCGAGAAGATCATGGACGCCATCCGCAAGGTTCTCGACGGCCAGGTTTACGTGAGCGAGCGCGTCCGCATGCGCATGCTCCTGCAATCCCAAAAGCGAGGCGCCGTCCGCACGCTCGCGCCCATGTCGCTCCTGAGCAAACGCGAGCAGGAAGTCATCCGCCACATCGGCGAGGCACGGGACAACCAGGACATCGGCAAGCAGATGCACCTGTCCGTGAAAACGGTCATCGCGCACCAGTCCCGCATCAAAAAGAAGCTGCGCCTCACGAGCACCTTCGAGCTCGTGCGCTTTGCGTTGCACTGGGTGAAGCAGCGCCAGGAAGAAGAAGAAAACGAGCAGCAGCAGAACGCGGCGTTCAACAGCGCAGACCCGCTCGGCACCGGCAGTGCGGCCGCCGCCCCGGCCTGAACGTGCCGCTGGCTCAGCGCCCGAAACCCAACCACCAACACAAGGCGCGTCTATGCTCAGGAACCGGCAGGAAGGCCTCCTCACCATTCACGGCATCTGGATTCTGCTGCTCGTAAGCGCGCTGTTCTTCTTCTCGCTGGAGCTGTTCTCCTCGTTCAACGCGCTCGTCAACTCCACCCACATCAACCTCTATTACCTCGCCGTCGTTATCGGCACGGTCGTCAGCCTGCGCCAATACCGGACCTGGGCGCACAAGCTTGGCAAGCTGAGCCTTATCGAGGCCTTTCACCTCACAAAACAGCAAGTCCTCCGCATCGCGCTCGTCCTCTTCGCAATGGTCTTCGCGACCAAGGACAGCGGCATGAGCCGCCTTTTCCTCGGCCTTTTCCTTGTCGGCGCGTCCGTGCTCATCCTCCTGTGCAACCTCAGCCTCCCAGGCCTCATCAGCCGCTTCCTCTTCAAGGGCAGCATCGTCCCGACCGTGTTCGTTGGCGCCCCCGAGGACATCGCGCGGCTCCTCGACTGGGCGGAAGGCAAAGAGTGCCTCGGCGTCGAGACCCACGGTTTTCTTTCGGACACGCCAAGTCCGGCGTTGGCTGCGCGTGCGACTTACTTCGGGCCCGTTTCGGCGCTCGAAGACACCCTCCGCAAACAACCCATCGGACAGGTCATCCTGCTGCCCAACCGCATGCCGCAGGCCCAGCTCCAGTCCTGCATTGATGCGGCGCGCAAGATCGGTTGCCGCGTGCGCATCCACACGGACTGGCAACGCGAATACAGCAACCCCGTGGTCGTCGACCAGGAAGGCGACCACACGTTCCTCACCCTGCTTGATGAGCCGCTTGAAAACCCGATAAACCGCACCATCAAGCGCCTCATTGATATCGCCGTCGCGCTGCCCATCGTCGCCTTCATACTCCCGCCGCTCACCCTCGTCGTCTACCTGTTCCAGCGCCGACAGGCTCCCGGCCCGATCTTCTTCGTCCAGCCGAGAAACGGCATCACGCGCAAGGCCTTCAACATCCTGAAATACCGCACCATGTATGAGCGGCCGCGCGACGAAGCCGAACAAGCAAAGCAGGCGACCGCCAACGACGCCCGGATCTTCCCGTTCGGAAAATTCCTCCGCCGCACCAGCCTCGACGAGATGCCCCAGTTCGTGAACGTGCTCCTCGGAGAGATGAGTGTCGCGGGCCCACGCCCCCACCTTGCACGTCACGACGCCGAGTTCAGCCGCCTCTACAAATCCTACTCCACCCGCCATTTTGTTAAGCCGGGCATAACGAGCCTCGCCCAGTGCAAAGGGTACCGCGGCGAAATCATCGACCGGGGGCATCTGGAAAAGCGCATCCAGTACGACATCGAATATATCAACCGCTGGTCGCCCCTGCTCGACATCCTCATCATCGCCCAAACGGTCAAGCAGGTCTTCCATCCGCCGAACACGGCCTATTGAGCTGCGCCTCTCCCCGAGCTCCCGCCGCGCCGTCGCCTTACCCCGCCTACGGGGGCTGGCCCGATTGAGGGCAGCATGATCAGCCCGTATCGTTGCGGGCCTGCGGAGCCCACCTTCGGGCAGCCGCATGCGCCCACACGGGCTTACCGCCCTCCACGCCATGCCACGCCCCCCACTCCAACGCTCCCTCATCCTCGGCCTCGCCCTCGGCACACCTCTCCTGGTCGCCCCTCCCGCCGGCGCATTCTACGAAATCGCGCGCGGTGAAGTGCTCCTCAACACCACCGCACGCGGTGCCTATGACTCGAACATCTTCGGCAACGCAAACGAGACCCCGGACTTCGTGCTGGACCTGATCCCCGAACTCCAGTTCCTGCGCGCCGCCGGTCAGTCCCGCATCGACCTGCGCGGGGGCATCGACATCCAGCGCTTCCTCGACAACCCGAGCCAGAATTCCGAGGACCCTTACACCACGTTCCTGTTGACCTTGCCCGTAAGCCCCGAATCACGCCTGTCAGGAAATGTCCGCGGCTCCTACCGCCAGGACAACTCCGTAAACCTGCTCCTGAACCAGCGCGTGTTTTCGGAAACCGTGAACGGGGGCGCAAACGGAGCCTACCGCCTCAGCGACCGCATCGCCGCTCGCGCCGCCTTCGATTACATCAACAGCCGCACGCGCTCCTTTTCGACAGTCGAAACCATCGGCGGCGGCGGCGGCGCGGAATACCGGTACAGCGAAAACCTCTCGTTCTTCACGGACTACCGCCTGCGCAACTCGCGCTCCTACAACCTGCCCGTAGGCGCAGTCGGCATCGAAAACTGGGACCACGCCGTGCTCGTAGGCGCGAGCGGCGAACTCCTGCCCCGCGTGCAAGGCACAGTCTCGGGCGGTTACCAGCACACCACGGTCTCCGGCGTCACCACGAATGACAGCAACCGGTTTATCGCCGACGCACTGCTCCTCTGGAATGTGCAGGAGCAGACAGACGTCACGTTCACCGCGAACCGCGACGTCTACATCGCGCCAGACAACGCGAACGTGGAGATGTCCACATTCACCGCCGGCGTCACACACCGTTTCACGGAAAAAATAAGCGGCACAGGCACCGTCGGCTACGGGCTCTATGACTACGAGGCTGGCAACCGCAGCGACAGCAACTACCGCTTCGGCGCCGGCGTTTCCTACCTTTTCACCCGCTACTGGAGCGCCAGCCTGGCGTATGACTATATTTACAACCACTCCGACCTTTCCGCCGGTCGCTACGACCGGCAGATCGTCACGGTCCAGACCCGCTATACGTTCTGAGAACCCTGCATCACCGATGGCTATGACAATCCGCCTACCCCTTTTCGCCCTCCTACTCCTCTGCTTCTCCATCACACCCGCGGAGTCCAAGGCGGCCCCTGACGACCCTGCCGGTTCGTACCGGTTGAGCCTGCGCGATCAAATCGAGTTCATCGTTTACGACGAGCCCGACCTGACACTCGTCCAGCGCATTGACGGGAAAGGGCAGATCCGCGTACCGCTCCTCGGTACGGCGAAGGTCGTAGGCATGACCGTCCGAGAGACCGAGACCATGATCGCGGAAACCTACGTTCGGGAACGGATCCTCAAAAACCCGATGGTGACCATCCGCGTCGTCGAATACGCGCCCAAGGAAATCTCCGTGCTCGGCGCGGTGCGTCAGCCCGGCAAGATCACGATGCCCATCGAACAGAACTCGCTCGACATCGTTGACGTCATTTCGAAGTGCGGCGGATTTACCGGCATCGCAAAATCCGACGCCGTTCGCGTCACCCGCCTCACGCTCGAAGGGAAGCCGAAAGTCTTCACCGTCGATGTGGAACGCATGATCAACGGCCGCGACCGTGGCGAGACACCGCGCCTTGAGATCCTGCCCGGAGACGTGATCTACGTCGACGAGCGCATCTTCTAG
>CAZQIE010000007.1:0-65875 GCA_964593675.1 uncultured Opitutales bacterium | reverse complement strand
CTTCAAACAGCTCGGTCACAATCTGTACAGTCTAAAATGTCGATTGGCCCTAGACGGCGACGACGCGAACGGAGGCGGGGGTAAATGTGCTGGCGACGGGTGGTGGCCGGCAGATCACGGTGAGCCAGTTGCAGCTTACGACTTCGTGGAACGTCTGGTTCTCAACGTCGTCGAATCCGGCGCGGACGCCCTTCAACCTGATAAGCGGCATGATGAACAACTACTACTGGGCGTGGTTCGGTAGTTCGTCATCATCCACCCGTACGACGGGCGACGCCTTCCAACTCTACAAGGTGATATCAACTCGGGCCGCCGCAGATCCGGGAGGCGCACCTTTCATTCTCGCCCAGGCACGGTCCTCCTCCGTGGACAATAATATACCTGCTTTGGGGTATTATTCTGGTCTCGCTTTCTCGATGAACCGCCGCGGCTACCCGCCCGCGGTGCGCTACCAGTGGCTTGCGCAGTCGAACCCCCGGGCAAACTGGGCGGGCCGAACCCTTTCCGATGGCAATTCGGGGTTCAATGATAACGCCACGTATACGCTGTTATTTAACCCTCAATATCAAGCGTCCAACAGGTACCCAAACCTTACCATCGATGCGGCGGATTTAGCCGCCAAGCCCTACCTCGGGACAAGCGCCAAGCCCGCAACCTGCGTGAGCAACAGCGACAACACCACCGGGCAGACGACGGTGGCCCTGTTCGACGTGCCGACGACGAGCAATGCCATCGTGTCTATCGGCCAGCTCATGCACGCCAACCTGAGCCGCGTGGACGGTTTCTCCAGTTCCCGATTCCAGACTACGGGCTACACGGAAGGCCTTACGAGTGGCACCAATTACGCGCCCGCCTATGCCATCGGCAACTCGCTCGTAAACCCGCGTATCCCGGAGCAATTCACGTTCGTAGATCAGTCCACCGCGCTGAACGCAAATAACCAGACCGGTCGCACCCTGAGCAGGGTGGGCGTGCTCTACGACCAGTCCTACCTGCTCAACCAGGCGCTCTGGGACTCGTATTTCTTCTCCACCGTCCCCGCCACAGGTGAAGCAAAAGCGCCCTTCCCGAACTCCCGGATGGAGCCGTGGGAAGGCGGGGCCTCCAGCGCATCGCCGACCAGTGAACTGCGCAACTACAACAGGGCTGCGACGCGGCTCTTGGTAAACGGCATGTTCAACGTGAACAGCACGTCCGTCGCCGCCTGGAAAGCCGTCCTTTCCGGCCTGTCGGGCGAGTCCGTAGACCTCGTTACCGGCGGCACGGACGGGGCGAGTTCAGACCAGACCACGCCTTACAGCCGCTTTGACAGGCCCCTTGGCAAGGCGATGGCCAACACCGTTAACAAAGCCACGGAAAACGCGGCGGCGTACAACAGCTTCAGGAAGCTTACGGATGCCGAAGTGGACGCTCTCGCGAAGAGCATTGTGGACAGCATCCGGTCCCGCAGAACTGGCCGGGGCAACAGCTACAACGGGCCGTTCTTCACGCTTGGCGAGTTTGTGAACCGGTCGGTGAACGAAAAAGACGCCACCACGACCCGGGGGAACCCGCGCCTGCGCGGTATCCTCCAGGAAGCGATTGACCTGGCGCAGGTCCGTGGGCGTTCCGGCGGGCTGAACAGCAATTTCAACGACCAGTTGTCCTATTATACAACAGGCTTCCCCGTTGAATGGAGGTCCGGCGCGGCACGCGGCAAGACGCGCAACACCGCCACCCCCTATCTGGGCTCGACCACTTACACAGCGGGCGACGCGGAGCTCGCGGGCCCCGTCGGCGCCAACCTGCCCGGTTACCTCAGCCAGGCGGACATCCTCGCCAAAATCGGCCCCTTTCTCTCCACAAGGTCCGACACATTTGTCGTCCGCGCTTACGGGGAAAGCCTCAAGCCGAACACAAAGGGCGTGCAGGCGCGCGCCTGGTGCGAGGCCGTCGTGCAGCGCGTGCCGGATTATGTGGACCAGTCCGACCGCGCCGTGCGCTCCGATGGGGACGGGGATGCCGGGAACGCCCTCTCGCCCAATTCGACTTCGCCGAGCCTCAACGCGACCAACCGGAACCTGGGGCGCCGGTTCGTCATAGTGTCCTTCCGTTGGCTTTCCTATGATGAAATTTAACAGACACACTTTCGCACGGTGGGCGGCGGGGGTTGTCCTCTGCCTAGGCGTGACCGCCAGCTTCGCGCACGCCGCAAGCGTGCGATGCCACCTGTTCTGGTCGACCGGCACGCTTTCCTTCGAGCAATGCGCCCGCCTGCGCTCGGAAGGCCCCTTCAGCGCGGACCTTGGCGCCGGCACCAAAACCGAACTCGCCGTCGGCGATGTGGCCCTGGACCTTGACTATGCCGGAGGCCAGCCCCTGAGGCTCTCTCTCCAGCCACTCAAGACCGTGGACGCGCAACCCGTAAAGGCGGGCGATATCCGCTTCGACCCGGAGGCCTCGGATGTGTTCATCGTGGTGACAAGCTCACCGGACGGGAAACGCTTCAAGTGCGTGAGCTATGACGTCACGGCGAAGAAAGTGCCCAACGGGACCGCGCTTTTCATCAACACCGGTTCAAAGCCAATTGCCCTGAAGACCATCGCAACCGAAGCCGTGCTGGCTCCCGGCGCGTCCCGGCGTGTGGACATCAGCAAGGTCACCGATTACGCGATGCCGGTCATGACAGCCGCGATGGGGGACGAGGAAGAGGACTGGAAGCCCTTTTTCTCGAGTGTGAACGTCGTCTACCCTGAACACCGTATCCTGTTCGTCGCAACAGAAGGCGATGAAGAGACCGGCTGGATGCTCCACCGCATACCACTGCCTCAGCTCTAGAGGGTGGGCCAAAGCTTTTGTAACGCAATGAACAGCAAATTGGGCCGGCAAAGCCCGGTCCCCCAGATTATCCCGCCGAACATTCCGGTGGTTCCCGCGATTTACGAGCACGCCGCTCGTCTCATCAACGTGTCGCCGTGGGCCTGCTCCCGATCGGGCGAGTTCCTTTACGCCGCACACAGGGCCGCGTGGGAGCGTTACCGGCACCGGCATGTTGTGGTGGGGGTGGACCTATACAACGTCGAGCCTGAGGCCTACGGGGCGAAAGTCCGCGAACCCCACGGGAACGGCACGCCGGTCCTGGAGGCCCATCTTTGCGAGAGCCTCGGTGACCTCCTGAAGCTTCCGGAGCTGGAGGTCAGTGCCGGTCGGATTCCCCTTATTCTGAGTGCTGCGTCGCGTCTGAAACGGGATTGCCCGGAGGCCGATGTACGCGTGCCGCTTTGTGGCCCGTTGGCGCTGGCCAGCGGACTCGTCGGCTTTGAAACGCTTCTTATGGACGCCTTGGAGGAGCCTGACCTCGCCTGCTCGGCGTTGCGCCGCCTCGTTGATGGCCAATTGCGCTACGTGGAAGCCGCAGCCAGGGAAGGTCTCGGGGTGATGGTGTTCGAGTCCTCGGCGGCTCCCCCGCTCATGTCTCCCGAGCTGTTCCGGGAAATCGAGCTGCCCGCTTTGGTCCACTTGTTTGAGGGCATAAGGGGCGCTATCGGGGAAACCGGAGCCCTGATCCTGGGAGGCGATACGGCGCTCATCGCACGCGATCTGTGCGGCGTGCCCGCGGGTTACATGATCTGTCCGGCTGAAACCAATCAGGCGGCCTTCCTGCAAGCCTTCGAGGCGCGTCCCGAGGTGACGCTCCGTGCCAACTTGCCCGCAAGCCTGCTTGCGGCGGGCGACCTTGCTGCGTACACGGAAATCGTTGCCGAGAGGCGGCGCATCCTGTCGGCGAGGGCGGCTGTTGAGCTGGGCACGGGTGTCGTCCCATACGACTGCGAGCCGGCATTCCTTCAGGCCGTTCTTGGCCTTTAGGCTGATCTGAGCCTGGGCGGGTCGCCGCAACAGCCGTGGCTTTTTGGGCGGAGTTTCGGATCAACGCTTTCGACGGGCCTGGGCTCTGAACTCCGGATTAAAAAGTGCAAAATTGCCGCATCTTAACCAAGCCGCTGGGGCCCCCATTATTCGCCGTTTGACACAGCCTGCTCGCCCTCTGTCTGCTCGCTTGCCGGGCTCCTGAAGCCCCAGAAACAACCGCATTTCCTAATGATCCCGCCACTCTCTGCCACCGCAAAACAGTGGGTCGAAAAGACCTTGAGCGGCATGTCCGACGACCAGTGCCTCGGTCATCTCCTGTGCCCTGAGGACCGCAAATACACCCCGGAGCAATGGGCGGCGCTGTTGCGCGACGTGCCGGTGGGCAGCGTGTTCCTTTCCCGCCACAATTCGGCGGACTGGCTTGCCAAGACTGCGGCCATACAGGGCGCTTCGGAAATTCCGGTGCTCGTGGCCTCGGATCTGGAGCACGGCGCCGGGTGCATGATTGCGGATGGCGGCGTGGACTTTCCGTGGGCGATGGCGTGCGGCGCCGCGAACTCGGTGGAGCTGGCCTACCAGATGGGGCTTTCCACGGGCCAGGATGGGCGCGCCCACGGCATACACTGGACGTTTGGGCCGGTCGCCGACCTCAACCGGAACGTCAATAACCCGGTTACAAACATCCGGAGCCTCGGTGACGATCCCAAGCGCGCCGTGCCCATCCTGAGCGCATGGATACGCGGCATCCAGGAACACGGACGGGTGGCGGCGACGGCGAAGCACTGGCCCGGCGATGGCATAGATGACCGTGACCAACACCTCTGCACGTCTGTCAACGGCCTGTCCATGTATGAGTGGCGCAGCTATTTTGGGCCCATGTGGCGCGCCGCCTTCGATGCCGGGGTGATGAGCGTGATGGCTGGCCATATCAGCCTGCCGGCGTACGAACAATGCCGCCACGTTGCCGAGGCCATGCCTGCAACGCTCAGCCGGCGGCTTCAAATGGACTTGCTGCGCGGGGAGTTCGGGTTCGACGGCGTGCTCGTTTCCGATGCCGCGCCGATGATCGGACTCACCTCGCGGTGCCCCGCCGAGGACCTTGCTTTGCGCAACGTCCTGGCGGGCTCGGACGTCTTCCTGTTTTCGGATGCACGGCAGGATTTCGCGCGTCTTAAGCGTGCGCTGCGGGAAGGAGAACTTACTGAGGAACGCCTGCGGACGTCCGTGCGCCGCGTGCTGGAAATGAAGGCGCGCCTGGGTCTGCACGAACGCCTGAGCATTCCGATGGCCTCGCCGCAGGAGCGTGCAAACGCGGAAAAAGCAGCCCAGCAGATGGCGGATCAGAGTGTGACGCTGCTGCGCCGGAATGCAGCCACGCCGCTTAAGCTCAAGCCTGGCGCGCGCGTCCTCACGGTTACGATCCGTTATCCGGGGTTCCACCTGCACATGACCTCGTCGCTCCCGCTTGTGGACGAGGAATTGCGCAAGCGCGGGATGAGCGTCGAGCACGTCGACAACCCGTCGCACAGCTGGCTCATCGAGAAGGCGCCGGAGTTCGACGCAGTTTTCGTGAACTTTGCCGTCGTCCCGCATTCCCACATGGGCACGGTGCGCCTGACGGGGGACCTCATCATGCCGTTCTGGCGTGGCTTCTGGCTCCGTTGCCCGAACGCCGTTTTCACCTCCTTCGGTAATCCGTACACCTTGTACGAGCTGCCGCACCTGCCGAACTTTTACGCGACGTACGGCTTCCCCGCCGTATCGCAGATCGCGGCCGTGCGGGCCTGGCTTGGCGAGACGCAGCCCATCGCGACGGCGCCCTTCACGATGCCGGCGGTGGTCGAGGTGTGAAGCTCCGTGCCTACGGCGGTCCCGCTGGCTTAGCAACCGTGTGCCTGGTCCTCGCGCAACTTCTTCAAATCCCCATCACCCGTGAAAGACACAACGTTTCCCGAAACCGGCATTGTTGAGCCCGAGTTCATGGCGCTCACCGAAGACCTTAATGTCAGCGCGTTCTGGCAAGAGAACGCGGTTTGTGATCGCTTTACCTTGGACAAGCCACGCTGTGCGCTCAGCTTCTCGCCGGACGATCACTGGTTGTTCGAGTTCCTGAGCGTGCCCAGTACATTGCGGTACTATCGCGAGAAGGCTTACCGGGACGAACTGCACCGCACGGCAAACCGCATCACACTCGCCGGAGTCGGCAAGGCGTTTTTTGATGAGGATACGTGGGAGAATGAGCCGCGCCGCATCGAAAACCTTTTCCGGTGCGAGTTTGCGTACCACGAAGGCGGAACGCCCTGGTTCGTCCCCGTGACTGACGATCCCGCCGCTTTTGCCGCGATCCTCGATGAGGCCGAGGCGACGGACGTGACCAAATGGGCGCTTCCGGCCCCGTATCTGAAAGAATGGGAGGCCCGCAAGGAGGCCGGAAAGCCGCTGCCGAAACTGGGAACCGGAAGCCGCGGCCCAGCCACGGTCATGACGTCCGTCATCAATCCGGAAGTCCTCTTCATGTGGTGTTATGATGAGCCGGAGCTCGTTTCCCGGTTTGCGGATGTGCTGGCGCGCAAGATGATAGAGCTGAACACGTTCTTCCGGGGCTTTTCAGGCAACAAGGATCGGGGCTGGTGGATCACGGACGACAACTGCTCCCTGTTCAACCCGTCCCTGTACAAGGAGTTTTGTTACCCGGTGCTTGAACGCGTGCTCGCGGAAATGGCCCCCGGTGACGCCTGGCGTTTTCAGCATTCCGATAGCGCGATGAGCCACCTTCTGGACCAGCAGCGCGCGCTCGGCATCAACGCCGTCAACTACGGGCCGACGATCGACGTGGCGCTGATCCGTGAGAAAATGCCCAAGGCGTATATCTGGGGGCATGTGCCGCCCTTCCTGCTGCGGAACGGCACGGCCGAGGAGATTGCGGCGAGCGTCGAGGAATCCTTCAGGAAGGCCGGTGGCACCGGTGGGCTGCGTATCGCGACGGCGGGTTCACTCGTGGCGGGGACGGGCATCGGGCGCATGCGCTGGTTCATGAAGCTCGTGCAGGACCGTTGCCGCTACACGCGCTGACGCCATGTGACGTGGCTTAGTAAGCCTCAAGCCGCTTCCGAGATGATGAAATAGAATTGCGGGGGCGGCGGGATTGTCGGCATCATGCGCCCACCCAAGAGCGCATGGAACCGCGTCCTACGTTACACACTGTTGCCCGGGCAGCCGGGGTGACCGTCTCCACCGTCTCGTACGCGCTGAGAAACCACCCGCGGATCCCCGTCGCCACCCGCGAACGCATCCAGAAAGTCGCGGAAGAGGTGGGCTATTGCCCGAACGCGCAGGTCGCTGCCCTTATGGCCCACATCCGCGCGGGAAGGCGCCCGCAAGACTCGGAGGTCGTTGCCTGGGTAAACCCATATCCGGAGAAGGACTTTTTCGAAAAGACGCCGTGGGTGCGGGATTTTTGGGAAGGGGCAAAGAACCGGGCCCTGCAATTGGGCTACAAGCTGGAGAACTTTTGGTTGGGACAGCCGCAGATGACGCAATCGCGCCTGGGGAAGATCCTGGTGGCGCGGGGAATCCGGTGCGTGCTCATCCCCCCGATGCGGGCGCCACGCTCGCGCCTGTGTTTGCCGTGGGACCAGCTTTCAGCCGTGTGTCTGGGGCGCGGGGTGTTCCGTCCTTCCCTGAGTCGTGCGGACATCTTCGAGGCCGCGAACGTGTCCGAGGCCCTGCGGCGGGCGATCAAGCTTCGGCGTGCGACCGTGGGCCTTACGGTGGCCAAGGTTGTGGATGAGTCCTATGAGCAATGCTACTCGATGCGGTACGGGCTCATGAATGCGACCTTGCCGGAGAACAAGCGCATACCCATCCACCGCCCGAACCTGCCGTCTCCTGAGTACGTCGCGAGCTTTCTGGACTGGTTCAAGAAGCACAAGCCACAGGTTGTCGTGTGTCGGGATTATCGCGTCCTTGATGCCCTGAAGAGCATCGGCGTGCGTGTGCCTGAAGACGTCGCCCTCATCCATACGGCGCTCTCACCGGACGTCGAAGGCTGGTCGGGCGTCGACCCGCTGGAGAAGCTTGTTGCGGCAGCGGCCGTGGATGCAGTCGTGGCGCAGGCAAGCAGCAATGAACGGGGCATTCCGGAGAGCCCCAAGGAGATTTACATCCGGGGGAAGTGGAAGGTTGGCTTTACAACGTAAACGCACGTTAGATTTGCCTCGTTTTTGGGCAACGTTTCGGCTGCATTGGGCTTGAGAATGTCTTTTCAAAATGGCAGCCTAGGGGTCCCCCCTTATGACTACCCATTGCCTGTCGAAGCTTGGTCTTTCCGCGGTCTCGCTCCTGGTGCCGCTTGCTGCGAATGCCGCTTTCGTTCTCGTGGATAATTTCAACGGCGATACGCCGGGGGCCTTGAACGGGCAGACCTCCGCCGTCAGCACAACCTGGCTGGGCAACGCGGGCGCGGACCCGACGGTGGCTGCGTTCGGTGGGGGAAATGCTGTGAAGTGGACCTCCGCGAATTACCGCAGTCGCCTCGACTTTGGCGCTGCGCAGAGCGTCACGGTGGGCTCTACCGGGACGCTCTTCATGCAGTTTCAGGTAGATAACACCGGCTCCGATGCGGTGGCGTTTTCTTTCGGGTTTTCAGATCTGAGCGGCGTCTTCAATTTCAATTCCGCGGCCTCGGTGCGCGGTGCGATTATCGAGCTTTCAGGCTCGGGCCCAACCTACACGCTTCGCACCCGTGCGGGCTCGTCCTTCACCCAGACGACCATCGCGAATGGGACCATCGACGCTGGGACGCTCTACAACATGTGGATCGTGCTGAACAACAACGCCGGCACGAGTGACGTCTACATCCAAGGCGGCTCCTACTCCGCCCAGACAGCGATCGCCAGCAGCGTGCAGTTTGCCTCGGACTCCGCGGTAGGCACGCTGCGCTACTTTGCCGCCCGGAGCGCGGGTTCGGGCACGGCGCAGGACGCTCAGTGGATCGACAACTTGTATTTTGATGCCAGCGGACAGAACCTGGGCACGCCGGTTCCTGAGCCTTCCACGTATGCCCTCCTTGCGGGTGCCGCGGCTTTGGGCGTGGCTCTGCGGCGCCGTAGGTCCTGAGGTGCCCAGTTGGGACGCTTAACGCTTTCGATGCTCAAGGCTTTGTGCGGGACGCTGGCCCAGCCTTAGGCTTGGCGTCATGCGGTCCCGCCCTCCAGTCGCTGCGAGACGGCTTCAGCCTCTGCGGTCCCCAGTCCTTTTCGAACGCGTTCCGAAGACGTGCGCGGAAGCGCTTTTTGTCGGGAGCGGCGGGCTTGGGAGCCTGTGCTATTTCGAAGGTTCCAGGCTGCGCCTGACCCTCGACGATCCGTGTCTTTGGGAAGAACGCGATTCGACATCGGGCCTGTTGCCGGCAACTTACGCCCAGGTGCGGAAGCATCCTGAGGGCTTCTACGCTTGTGACCATTCGGGGGGCATCCCTCCAGGCTTCGGACGGACGCGCCTGCCCGCTTTGGCTCTGTCCGTGGGGCTGAAGTTTGAGCCCGCCAGTTTTACCGGGAGCATAGATATCGGGGCCGGCCGGGCGCGCTTCCAGTGTGCAGACGCCGCCGGCGTGAAGGTTGCCGGTGAGCTTTGGGTGGGGCGGCACAATGATGTTCTGGATCTGACGCTCCGAGGCCCCGTGTGTGCGGCGGCTGTGGCGGACTTCGACGGCTGGCGCCTGGACAAGCCCGGGCTGGAGGCGTTGTCCCGGATGGGGTATGAGCCGCCGCACGAACAGCCGGGGCAGGGCGTGAGGCACTTCATGCAGGCATTTTCCGGGACCAAGGTTGCCGTCGTCTCCCTGAAGGAAATCCGCTCGGACAGCCATTACAGGCTTCTCTGCACTATGGGCGTGGGCGCGAGCAGCGAGGCAGACGCGCTCGCCGCGGCGAACGGTGAACGCCTGAAGACCCATGCGCGCTTCCGCGGACGGGCCTGGGCGGAGCATCTCGCCTTGTGGGCGCAGTGCTGGAGCGGCGCGGACATCACAGTTCCAGAGGAGCGCCTGAAGGAGGCCATGGATGCGGAACGCTACAAACTGTTCTGCAACTGTCGTCGCGGTGGAAGCACGATCACGCTGCAAGGCCTTTTCAACAGCGACGTCGAGATGCCCCCTTGGTGCGGGGACCTGCACAACAACCTCAATGTGCAGGCCTGCTATTGGGCGGCCTTCCGGTTCGGCTGTTTCGATCTGGTTGACACGTACCTCGGGCGCTACGCCGCGTTGCTGGAGGCTTTCGGGCGACGTGGGCGTGCGTTTTATGGAGTAGAGGATGTCCTGCATGTGCCGCTCTGCATGAGCCCGGACGGCTACGGCGTCCCCGTTGACTGGTGTTTTTGGAACGCCCTTACAGGTTGCGAGCTTCTCGTTGCGGCGGATTTCTGCTGGTACTTCGAATTTACCCAGGACAGGAAGCGGCTGATTGACTGGGTCCTGCCATTCCTGAGACGCGTGGCAGCGACCTACGAACACGTTGCCGAGCCCGGAGCCGATGGGCGCCTGCACGTCCCGCTGACACATTCGCCGGAGGTCTTCGAGGACGGGCGTATGCTCATGGGCCATGACTCCACCTACGCCCTCTCCTGTCTCCACCATGTTTTGGGCCGGCTGGCGGCGTGGGAAACCGACGCTTCGCTGCAGCCCCGTTGGGTGCGGTTCAAGGAAAAGCTCGTGGTCCCCAAGGTCTCGAACGCGGGCCTGTCCCTTTTTGCGGACCGCGACCTTTGGGTTTCGCATCGGCACTTCGGACACTTCTTCCCAGTTTTCCCGCTCAATGAACTGGACCGTGCAAACCCGGACGATGACGCGCTGATCCAGGCCTCGCTGGACCACCTTACACGGCTCGGCACGGGTGAATTCGCTTCGTGGTCCTTTCCATACCTGGCTATCCTCGCAGCCCGCGCGGGCAGGGGCGAAATGGCGGATCTGATGCTCGAGATTTACCTTCGGGGCTTCCGGTCCGGGAATACGTTTACGGTCAACGGGGATGCCTTCCGGGTGGGGATTTTGGCGGCCTCGGGAAACTCCGCGGGTGCCGCCAATGCGGCCTTCACGCTGGAAGCCGGTCTCATGGTCCCGGCAGCCGTTGCTGAAATGCTTGTCCACCGCGCCGGCAACACCCTCCATGTGCTCCCCGGCCTTCCTCAGCGCTGGCGGTCGTGTTCGGCGCAAGGGCTGGTTGTCGAAGGCGGGCACCGCGTCGATGTCGTCTTTGAGGACGATCGGCTGGTTAGGCTGGACGTCACGGGGGGCTCCGACGAAACACTAGGCTTGTGCAGCGGAAGACCTGCGGCTGCGGCCTTGCCGCGGCTCGTCACGTTGCGCAACGGCCACAAAATTTCGCTCCTATGAAGACATCAAAACCTTTCGCCGCGATGCTGGTTGGCGCCGAGCATGTGGATATGCTCTACGGTCCGCCGCAACGGGCCGCTTTGGACGCTTGTGTGGACCTGTCTGGCCAGGTGGACCTGACCACGCCGGGGGCCGAACGTCTCGCCAGGGCTGAAGTTTTCATGACGGGGTGGGGCTGCCCGAAGCTGGACGCGGCCTTTCTGGAGCGGACACCCGCGCTGCGGGCGGTCTTCTACGCGGGCGGTAGTGTGCGCGGCATCGTCAGCGACGCGCTCTGGGAACGCGGGATCATCCTTTCGACGACGAATCTGGCGCTTGCGGAGTCCGTCGCCGAATACGCACTGGGGCAGGTGCTGCTCTGTCTCAAACATACCTGGCAGCTTGCCAGCCGCACGCGGTCGCGCAGGACCTACGCGCCACGGGACGCTGGCCCCGGTAATTTCGGCTCAACCATCGGCCTGATTTCGTACGGCGCCATAGCGCGCAGCCTGCGGCGGAAGCTGCTGCCCTTCTGCCACAACGTACTTGTTTACGACCCGTTCCTGACGGAGGTGCAGGCCCGCGAGGAGCAGGTTGAGCGCGTCTCGCTGGAGGACATTTTCCGGCGCAGTGATCTCGTGAGTTGCCACACGCCAGCGCTCCCGGCCACGGAAAAGATGCTGCGACGCGAGCATTTTGCGGCCATGAAGCCGGGCTCGACTTTCCTAAACACGGCGCGGGGTCAGGTTGTGGCTGAGGAGGAGCTACTGGACGTGCTGGCCGAGCGTCCCGACCTGTTCGCGGTGCTCGACGTGACATATCCGGAGCCACCGTCCCCGGACTCCCGCCTGTTTGACCTGCCCAACGTCGTCGTCACCCCGCACATCGCGGGCTCCATGGGGCTGGAGTGCCGCCGCATGGGCGCCATGGCGGTGGATGACCTGAAGCGCTACCTTGCCGGCCAGGAGCCCGTGGGGCTCGTGCGCCAGGAACTTTTGGCGGTGCAGGCGTAGTCATGAAGCCAGGCCTTTGCTCCATCGCGTTCCGCGGATTGCAGCCTGCCGAGGTTGCGGCACTGGCGGCGCGTGCCAAGCTGTCCGGGGTGGAGTGGGGTGGGGACGTCCACGTGCCGGTTGGGCAACTTGATCGGGCCCGCGACGTCGCCCGCGTTACCGCAGATGCTGGCCTGGCGGTGGCCGCCTATGGTTCGTATTACAAGCTTGGAGCTCCGGAGGCTGCGGATCCCGCCACCTTTGCGCGGGTGCTGGAGACGGCACTTGCGCTGGGAGCCCCGACGGTGCGCGTTTGGGTGGGCACGGAGGACGCCGAACGGGTGTCCCAAGCCGCCCGCCAGGTGATTGTTGAGCAGATGCTTCGCGACTGTGACCGGGCGCACGCGGTCGGCCTTACGGTATCGTGCGAGTGGCACATGGGAACCTTGCTCTCCACTAACGCTTCCGCCCGGGACTTCGCTACGGAGGCGGCGCACCCCGCCTTGCGCTTTTATTGGCAGCCGAATCATTACCAGGATCTGAGTTATTGCGAAGCGGGACTGGAGGTGGCGGCGCCCCTGTTGTCGAATGTGCATGTGTTCCACTGGTGGCCCAGCCTTCATGAGCGCAAGCCCTTGAGCGAGGGGGCCTCGCGATGGCCGCGATACCTGGGTGCCGCGAACAAAGCGTCGCCAGAAGGCTACGCGCTCCTTGAATTCGTGCGCGGGGACACGGTGGCGCAACTCCTTGAGGACGCAGCCGTTCTCAGGAGCTGGCTCCCGGGTTTGGCGAAATAAGCAGCCCCTGTACAAGCGTGGGTAGGGTGGGCTGGGTTTGATAAGGGCTCGCCGAAGGGGGTGCGATCCAGCTAGGTTAGTCAACGGTTTCGACAGACGATGTCGTTCCAAAGCGGGCAGGTGGTGAAATAATCCATTAGCGACCGGAGGTGTGGGTTCGTCTGCCCTTCGGCGCCTTCTACCCAGTTTCTACCCCCAAACATGAAGGCACTACTCCTTTGCCTCTGGCTTGCCCTGCTCGCTCTACCTCTGGCGGCAGACCCCCAGGGGGCGGCCATAGACGAAACCAGCATACCGGCCGCAAATATTTTTTATGTGGACGGCTCGGTTCCCGTGACGGGCACCGGAACGGCGGCCAGCCCGTTCAAAACGATTCAGGAGGGCCTGAATGCGGCCAAGGCAAAGTACACGGCAGCGACCCCAGAGAAGTCGAAGGTCATCATCCGCAACGGCACGTATAAGGAGTCGGCAACCCTGGACATCGGCGGGAGCGCGAACTCGTACACCATTGCAGGCAGCGGCGCCTACATGGCCACGCAAGCCCGGAACGTCGGCGCCTGCCTCGTCATTGAAGGTGAAAGCGCGGGTGGTGTGATTCTGGAAGGCGCCGATGCGTACACGAGCTGGACGCAGGACGGAGGAACCCCACGGTACTACACTGCGTGGAACAAGGGTTGGGGTAAGCTGCCTAGCGTGCTGTCCGGGGTGACTGCGGGCGTCTCCACCCCAAATGACCTGGCCTACCGGCGCGAGATGGTCTTTGTGAACGGGAAGCTGCTGGAGCAGAAGCTTTCGCTTGGCGAGATGACGTGGGGCACGTTCTACGTCGACGATACAAACCAGCGCATCTACATCCAGCCGCCCTCCGGCCTGAACCCGTCCACAGCCGACGTAAAAATCGCGACGCGTACGAAAGGGCTGCTCATCCTGGGGATCTCGAACCTGGTGGTCCGAAACCTCGTGTTTCAGCGCTTTGCGAGCTGGGTCGAAAACGACGACATCGCCTTCTGCGTCCGAAGCAAGCCCTACGACTCCAGCAACCATGTTAGGCCCAAGGGCCTGCTGGTTGAGAACGTCACCTCAAGTTGGAACAACTCGTCCGGCATGCAGCTCCAGGCGATGAACACCACGGTGCGCAATGTCGTGTCGTCCGACAACGGGGGCGGCGGCATCGCTCAGGTGGGGCCGAACACAGTGGTTGAAAACTCGACGTTTGAACGCAATGGCTGGCGGTGGCTTTGGGGCAACTACTACGGGTGGACGGACGGCACCCTGCGCTTCAACAACATCTACAACTCCACCTTCAGGAACCTCACCGTCCGGGACAACCTGACCAAAGGTTTCTGGTTCGATACCTGCGCGGGTGGCATAACCGTGGACGGCTGCACGGTATCGGGCAACCAGGATGGCGTGGCCTTTGAGATCAGCAGCGTCATTCCCGGACAGGCCCCGTACGTGGTGAAGAACTCCACCATCACGAACAACGGAATCGGCGTTACGGCGATGAGTTCCGAGAAGGTGCAGTTGCTCAACAACACGATCGCGAACAACGGCGGCTACCAGATCCGGTCCCGCGTGGCCTTCGATCGTGCCGACCCGCTGCAATTCCGTATCTACACGGACAATGATCCAAACTTGAGCACGCTCGTCAGCTATGGCACGTCCGACCAGATCCACTCGCGCGAATGGGTGATCCAGGGGAACACGGTGGTGTCACCGAGCCCGCACATCCCGCTTATCCTCTTCCCAACGGACCCCGACGCCATCAACACGCTCACCGCGAGCGGCAATACGTATCAGCACGATTCGGGTCTAGGCTTTGTGATCAACAACAGCACCCGCACCTTCTGGAGCGCCTGGAGAGCCCTGAGCGGGCTTGGCGGCGTAACACTGGATGCAAACTCGACACTGGTTCCGTACAAGCCGGAGACGCCCCGCCGGACGGCTCTCGGCAACATCGAGCTACAGGTGTTTACCGCCCTGGGCGGCAACGGGCCGGCGTCCAACGGTTTCTTCAGTGTGCTCAATGATGCCGCGTACCGCGACAACCTGCCTCGCGCGTACTTCTACCAGACCATCCTCGAAAGCACGCCAGGGGTCTTCGAGACACGCGGCGCGGAAGTTGTCCGCGGCTATTTGCGCGCGCCGATATCGGGCACCTACCGCTTCTGGCTCAGCGCCGAGGGTGCGGCGGAGTTCTATTTTAATGCCGCAGGGACGGCAACGCCGGGCACATTGGCGGCAAAGGTCACCGGCTCAATGAACGTGCCGCTGCGCGCCTGGGACCTTGCAGCCGAACGCTCAAGTGATGCCCTCTTTCCGGCGGGCTTCACGCTCGTTGCGGGTCAGGAGTATTACTTTGAGATTCGCCATCGGGGCATTTCAGACTACGGGCACCATTTCTCCCTGGCCTGGCAATTGCCGGGAAGCGATACCTCGACCGCTCAGAGCCGGGAGGTGATTCCGGCGTCCGCGATACGCCCGTACAGCACGACCACGGGAGACGGCAAGGCCAACGCGCTTATGCGAGATTACTGGTGGAACGTGCCGCTCAATCAGGCTGGTGCGCTCAGCGTCATCAACCTGAAAGCCTTTGCGGACTACCCGAACCAGCCCCATGGAAGGTCCTTCGTTGCAAATGGAGCCAATGCGCCCCGCAACACGACTGGGAAATTCGGCGAACGCATCCGCGGGTACATTACCGCGCCCGTTACGGGGCAGTATAAGTTCTGGGTGGCTGGTAACTTCAACGGCGAGTTCTGGCTCTCCTCGGATGCCAGCCCGGCGAATTTGCGATCCCAGGCGATCGGGAAAATCGTGAATGGCACGTACCAGGTCTGGAATTCCCGCGCCGACCAGAACTCGAGCGGCCAGACGCCTGCTATTCCCGTTTCGTGGGTCACTCTCACCGCGGGGCAGTCGTATTATTTTGAGCTGCTGGTTGCGAGCCATGACGGCAAGGACTGCGCGACCCTGGCCTGGTCAAAGCCGAACGGCGGGGGACCCAACGCGGAGCAGCCCGACGAGGTCATCCCCGCGTCGGTGCTCTCTCCCTATATTCCAATCCCTGCTGCCCCGACGGCCCTGGGATATACAAATCCGTCGGCTTCCCGTGCAGTGGTCTCCTGGACCGACAATGCGGTGAACGAACTGGGATATCGCCTCGAGCAGAACACGGGGACCGGGTGGACCACGTTGGCGATCCTGCCTGAGAACACGACTTCCTATGCGGCAAACGCGCTCACCGCGGGCACAAACTACTCTTGGCGGATCTGCGCGTTCAACATGCACGGGGACTCCGCTTACAGCGGAACGGTGTCGTACTTGGCGGGCACGGTGAGCGCGCCTCCTGCGCCGGCGTCGCCTGCGGCCAATGCCGTAACGAGCAGCCAAATAAACCTGTCCTGGACAAACTCGGCCAGTAACATCACGGACGTCTTTGTTGAGCGCAAACAAGGGGCAGGCGGGACCTTTGCGCAAATCGCCCGCCTTGCGGCCGCTGCCACCGTGTATGCCGACACGACCGTCGTCGCGGGAACCACGTATTACTACCGTGTGCGGGTCCTCACGCTTGACGCCTACTCCGCGTATTCAGCGGAAGCATCCGCGACGCCATCTGCGGCCCTTGCGGCACCCGCGGTGCCCGGTGCGCCTACGGCTACCGTGATCTCGAACAGCAGGATCGACTTGGTTTGGGCGGATAACTCCACCAACGAAATGACGTTTAAGGTCCAGAGCAGCACGAACGCCGGAAGCTCGTGGGTGGACCTGGCGACGGTCACGGCGGGCACCACATCCCTTTCAGCGACCGGCCTGCTGCCCAACCAGGCTTACGTGTTCCGCGTCCGCGCGCAGAACGACTTCGGGAATTCCGCCTACAGCAGTGTATCAGCGTCCGTCTCCACGCTTCCCAATCCGGTTCCAACCTCGCCGTCGTCGCTGTTTGCGACCGCCACGAACGACTCCTCAATCGCGCTGAAGTGGACCGACAATTCGGTCAACGAGACCGGCTTCCTGATCGAGTACAAGATGGGGAGCGGCGGGACATGGTCCACTCTGACAACCAAGACGAGCACCACGAGCTCAGCCACGGGCGGCCTCATCACGCACACCGTCACGGGACTTTCGTCCGACACGACCTATTACTTCCGCGTGAGCGCGGTAAACGCCAACGCCGGTGGCGGCACGTCCGCCCCCTGCGACGTTGCGGGCGATACGACCTGGACGACCGGAACGGTGCGCTTGTTGGCGGCAGAGGACTCCTTTGTGCAACGCTATGACGGCGGCACTTTGGGGGACAGCAACCAGAACGGGGTAACCATCCTCCGGGTGGGCTACGTGCCGCCGGATATTGGGACTGCGCTGAACCTGAAGAGCTACGTCAAATTTGATGCCTCCTCCTTCACCGGAACTGTGCAGAGTGCCGCGCTGGAACTGGTCTCCGTCGGCACCGCCAGCGTAGACCGCGTGGTTCGCGTATACGGGATGACGGACCACAGCCTCGACGGCTGGTCCGAGACCTCCATCACCTGGAATAACGCGCCGGCCAACGCCAGCGCCAATGGCGTGGTTGAAGCAAAGTGCACGCTGATCGGGAAGCTGACGGTCTCGCCCTCCATGGCGAAGGGTACGAGGCTCACGGTCTCGGGCGAGGCAGGATCTCCGCTTGTCACGTTCATCAATACACGCACCGGCGCAAAGAAGCTCACGTTCATCCTTGTGGGCGACACGACGACCAGCCCGGATGCCAGCTTCTGCGAGAAAGATGCGACGGTGCAGATCATAGGGGAAGGCTCCGACTGGCAGAACGGCGCCGCGCGCCTGCGCATAAATGCCGTGGCTGTTGCTCCGACCGCACCTTCCGGGCTCGCCGCGAGCGTGGTGGGCAGTTCGCGCGTCGATCTTACCTGGACGGACAACGGGACAAACGAGACCGGTTTCGCGGTGGAGCGTAAGCTCGGCGTCGGTGGCACGTATGCGGTGGTTTCCAGCCAGATCCCGTTCTCGCTCGGCACCGGAGGAGCGCTGTCCTACACGGACGAGGGGCTCACTCCGGGCGCGACCTACTACTACCGCGTGAAAGCGCTGAGCAACGCCGGAAGCTCCGCCTACAGCAACGAGGCGTCCATCACGGTGACCGCACCTGCGGCCCTTGTGGTGGAAAACTTCGACTACGCCGGAGGCGCCGTTCTTGCAAACCACGCGACGAATGCCGGCCAGAACGGCGGGAGCGGCTGGGGCGGTTCGTGGTTGAGTTTCAACTACAGCACTTCGACCGTCGACGGGAACGGGTCGGCGCAGTTTTCAAAAGCCGGAGCGACAGTCGTCGCGGCCGGCAATCAGGCGAGTTTGAACAACTCTATCGCGACCCGCATGCTCGACACATCGCCTTCCGGGGGCCTCGGTCTGGCTGGCTATATCGACGCCAACGCGCGGGTGGGCGCCGCAAACAAGACGCTCTGGCTGTCTGCGGTAATCACAGACAACAATGCAGGAACCGACGATTACGCGATCATTCAGGCTGACCGCTCCGGTACGGCTGGCGGTGCCGCCGCGGGCGCTGCTTTCGCTGTTGGCCGCATTGACGGCACGAACGCAAATCTAGGGTTGTCGGTAAACAAGTCTGCTTTGGGGGTAGCGGTCGCGCTGCAAAAGAACTACACCTCGCAGACAACCAGCCAAGGGATTCCGGTGCTCGTCGTCGCCAAGGTGGAATTTGGCGCCACGGGTGGGACTGCCGGGGGTACCGTCACGGTCTACTACAACCCAGATCCGCGCGGGTCGGTCCCCCAGAATGCCGAATCGACGCAGACGTACACGACGACGGGTGACATCTCCTTTGACCGCATCTACGTCCGCACAGGGAGCACCCCGTTCCTCTTCGACGAACTGCGGGTAGGCACGAGTTACGCGTCGGTGCTGCCGACACGCCCGGCCTCGCCGACGGCTCTGCAGGCCGCTGCCACGGGCGCGACCCTTGTGGACCTGTCCTGGACGGCGGCCTCGGGTTGGGCCACGGGCTACAAGCTGGAGCGCAACAGCGGCGGCGGCTTCGTCCAAATTGCCACGCCGACGGATGCCGTGTACACGGACGCCCAGCTCACCCCGGCAACCGAGTATGCGTACCGCGTCCGCGCGGACAGCGCTGACGGTACCTCCGCGTATTCGAACACGGTTTCCGTGACTACACCGTCGACGAACGGCACGCTTACGTCCATCACGGTCAGCCCTGCCTCAGCGAGCATTTTCTGGAACGAAGCTCAGCAACTGACCGCGACTCCCCTGGACCAGAATGGCGTCGAAATGACACCGGCTCCCGCGTTCACGTGGTCCCTCCCGACTGGGGCGGGCACGGTTGGCGCGTCGGGCTTGTACACCGCGCCGGCAAGCGGTTCCGGCACGGCCACGGTCCGGGCGCAAAGCGGCGCAGTCTTCGGCACCGCAACCATCACGTATGGGCCGCCGCCGGCGCTGTCGATCACGGCTCAGCCTCAGGGGACCACCGTTGACGTCGGCGCGACGGCGAGCTTCGGCGTCACGGCTTCGAACGGCTTCCTCACTTATCAGTGGCAGCGCCGTCCCAATGGGAGCGGCGAGTGGGCCAACGTGTCTTCGGGAACCGGCGGATTGACCGCAAACTACACGACAGCCGCGGTTGGCGTCTCGGATCATGGCTCCCAATTCCGTTGTCTTGTGACCAACACGGGGGGGACGACGACCAGCGCCAGCGCCACGCTTCAGATCACGCCGCCTGCGGCGCCCACAGGGGTGACGGCACAGGCGGTCGGCAATGCGCGCGTCGATCTATCGTGGGTTGACAACAGTGGCAATGAGACGGGCTTTATCGTGGAGCGCAGCACGCAGTCGGGCAGCGGGTTTTCTCCGCTGACAACCACGAGTGCCAACGCAACGGCATACACGGATCTCAGCGTCGTTTCCGGGACGACGTATTACTACCGCGTGAAGGCCACGATGTCCGGCGTCTCCTCGACCTATTCTGCCGAAGCTTCGGCAGCGAGCCAGGTTGTGGCGCCTTTCGCGTATGAGGGTTTCAACTACGCGACCAGCGCGGTTGTCGCCAACCATGCGACGAATCCGGGCCAGACGGGTGGGAGCGGTTGGAGCGGCGGATGGCTGAGCTTCAATTACACGATCGTTCGCGTAAACGCGACGGAGGGGTCCGCAGAATTTTCAAAAAATGGCGCGGCCGTCGCCACAAGCGGAAACCAGGCAACCTCGGACGGAGCAATCGCGCACCGTCTTCTCGACGCATCGGGAAGCGGCGCCCTCGCGCTCGGCGGCTTCCTTGATGCTAACGGGCGCGTCGGGGCTGCCAACAAGACGCTTTGGGTTGCGGTAGTCATGACAGACAACAATGCCGTGACGAACGACTACGCCATCCTCCAGTGCGACCGTTCTGCGGCCGGCGGTGGCTCGGTGGCAGGAACGGCCTTCAACATGGGGCGCATTGACGGCAGCAATGTGAATCTGGGTGTGGCCTGCAACAAGTCTGCACAAGGTGTCACGGTCTCGATGCAGAACACGTTCACATCCACGACCTCGACACAAGGGGTGCCGCTGTTGCTCGTGGCAAAAATCGAGTTTGGCGCGGGAGGCGGGGTGGCCGGAGGGACCGTGACGTTCTATGTGAACCCCGACCCTCGTGGGTCTGCGCCGGCCAACGCCACGGCGACCCGCAGTTACACGACAACCGGAGACATCTCGTTTGACCGGGTGCTGGTTCGGACTGCAAGCGGGACGCCCTTCCTGTTCGACGAAATACGGGCCGGGCCGACCTACGCCAGCGTCGTGCCCACGGTGCCGGCGGCGCCCTCGAACCTCCAGGTCTCCGCCAATGGCGCAACCGGAGCCAACGTGTCATGGACGAACGCCAGCGATGCCACGTGGGTAACGGGCTACCGCGTTGAGCGCGCCACTTCCCCGACCGGGCCGTTCTCAGAAGTGGCCACACCGCCCGGTGCAGCCACTACGGCCTTTGCTGATGCGGGTCTGACGCCCGCGACTGCGTATCATTACCGGGTCAGGGCGACGAGCGCCGACGGAAATTCGCCATACAGCGCCGTTGTCTCGGCGACGACGGCGGCGGCGACCCCGCTTGACGCGTGGCGGTTCTCGAATTTCGCGACCTACCTGAACGGTGGCAATGCCGCGGACCTCGCCGATCCTGACCACGACGGCCTTACCAACCTCGAGGAATACGCGCTTGGCGGAAATCCATCTGTCGCGGACGTATACTCCACGAACCCGGCCATCGCGGCGTCTTCCGGCGCACTGCGCCTATCCTTCAAATGCAACGCGGCCAGGACTGACCTTGTGTACACCGTGCAGGCGTCCACGGACGTGAACGGACCTTGGACGGACGTAGCCCGCAGCACTGGCGGCGGCGCCACCGTGCCGCTCAGTGGCCTCAGTTCCGTAAGTGACACGGGGATCGGAGCGCGCACGGTCCAGGTGACGGATTCGACGACGCTTGGAACCGGCCCGCGCTTCCTGCGCCTGAAGATCACCGGTAACTGACGGCGGTTCACGGTCACGCAGCTTTTGACTCCCAGAAATGACTACAGCCACAGCCACGACGAACGACCAGGTAATCGGATATATTTCGGAGAACTGGGGACGCTGCCGCCGCAACAAAGAGGCGGGTGAAGCGTTCGGGGTTTTCGCTTTGCCGAAGCCCTACCTGGTCCCGTGCGTGAGCGACGACCTTCAGGCGTTTTACTATTGGGACACGTATTTCACAAACGTCGGCCTCTTGCTTTCAGGGCGGCGGGACTGGGCGGCAGACAACGTCGAGAACCTCCTTTTTGAAGCGCAGACGTTTGGGTACGTACCGGGCTCGAACACTTTCTGGGGACTTTCCAGTTCCCAGCCTCCGCTCACGGCCCTGGCGGTCGGGGACCTGTTCGACGCCGCGCCTGACGTAAAGTTCGCGGAGCGGGCGCTTCCGGCCCTGCGCGTGGAAATGAAGTTTTGGGACACCCGGGTCGTGGACCCGAGCGGCCTTTGCCGGTATGGGACGACGCTTCCCGGCTCGGACTTTCGCGACTTCTACGCGTGGGCACGTACGCGTCTGAAGTGGAAAACCGAGCACACGGATGCGGAAAAGCAGCGCATCGTCGAAAGCCTGCGAGCGGAGGGCGAGAGCGGTTGGGACTTCACGCCACGCTTTGGGGGCGCCTGCGTAAAGCACGCACCGGTGGACCTCAACTGCATCCTGTACAAGGCCCGCGGTGTGATGGCCCAGCTCTGCGATCAGGTGGGAGCGCGCGAAGAAGCCGAGCAATGGCGGGCACGTGCGAGGGAGATCGCCGGGGCCGTGTGCGTGTTGTGCTGGTCCGCGAAGCAGCAGCTTTTTGCAGACTGGAATTTCGAGCGGAACACCCATCCGGAGATTCCAAGCCTTGCCACGTTCTTTCCGCTCTGGGCAGACATCGCAACCGCGCAGCAGGCGGCTGCGGTGGCGAACAATCTGCCCCTCTTCGAAGCACGCTACGGGCTTCTCACGTGTGCGCCCGGGCCTCGCGTTGGCGAGTACCAATGGGACGCGCCAAACGTTTGGGCACCGCTGCAATACATCGCAATCTCAGGTCTGCTCAAATACGGCTTCAGGGACGATGCGCTGCGCCTCGCACGGAAGTTTCTCGAAGGCATGAACCTGAGTTTCCGGGAAACGGGACAATTGTGGGAAAAGTACAACGGCAATGACCCGCTGAAGGACACATCCTCCGAGTACGCCACGCCGCCAATGATGGGCTGGACCGCTGCGACCTACCTGTGGCTTGATGAGCTCCTGCGGAGCGACGGTGCGGGCTTATGAAGGCGATGCGTGCCCGGAGACCGTGACCACCGTTTTCGTCAACGCTTTCGAAAGCAGCGAAATTCATCCGTTGGGATGGATCGCATAAGATAGGGCGAAAATCCCTCCTTATGCAGACCACGCACGCTGTTGAATGTGGGAAGTATATCCGCCTTTTCGATCTCCTCATGGTGGGCTTTGAGGAGGCTCGTGAACTTGCATTTACAGGCCGTGCGGACGAAGCCGCGGAGCTCCTGTATGAGAAGCTTCTGGAGAAACTCCGCGCGCGACAGCCTCTGCCATTACACGGCGACGCGACGCAAGACGCCAAAGACGCGGACGACCTTCTCCAGAATCGGGTGCGGCTGCTGAATGGTGCCCCTGAAGACGTCGGCTGCCCTGTTGATTGGCATCATCACATAAAAGAGCACAGCCAGTGGACGGCGCACCTCGGGTACTTCTATCGCTTCAATGCGCTCGCGCGGCGCTACCACGCAACGGGAGATGAGCGTTACGCCGAAAAGTGGTTCCAGTATGTGGAGGACTTCATCGACCGGATGCCGTATGGCACGCCGGAACTGACCTATTTCCCGTCGCGGCCGATGGTGCTCAACGACCGCAAGACCTGCGACAACGGCGAATCTGACCACAGCAGCCCGGCGCACTGGATCTCCCTTTCCGCCCACCAGCGTCTCGAGGCGTGGATTGACGGGCTGATCCTTCTGTCGCGGAGCAAGGCGCTGACGCCCGTGCGGCTCTTCCGCATGCTGGAATCGCTCAATGGGGACCATTACTACTGCCTGGTTGGCAACCCGAGGGCGAATACGCCCAACCAGTATATCGCGACCTCCTTCAGCCTGCTCATGCTCGGGCTGACTTTCCCGGAGCTGAAAAACGGGTCCAGCGCCTTCCTTCTTGGCCTGTCGCGCGTCGAGGACGCCATAGACTCACAGATGCTCAAGGACGGCTCGGATCTCGAGCAGTCGCCAAATTACAACACGAACCTTTTGCGCATGGTCGAGCGGGCCCTCAGTGCGCTGAAGGACGCGCCTGAGTCACGACGGAAGCATTTCGACCGGGCCGCACGCAGGCGCTTGCTGTTTCTCCTGAACGTTTGCACGCCGGACCTGCATTTCATCGATATCGCAAAGACGCATGCGGCGCACTCGATGGCTCCGGACCTCCTCAAATTCTCGCGCCTGTTCAAAGTGCCGCATGTGGCGTGGGTGGCCTCGCGTGGAAGCGAGGGCGCCCCTCCCAATTTCCTCAACTGCGCGTTGAACTACGGCGGCTACTACGTCTTCCGCAGTGACTGGACCGATCAGGCACGCTTTCTCCTGATGAAGGCCAGCCCGAGGGGCCAAGGGCACCTGGCTGAAGATTGCTGCGCGCTGGCAGTCTGCGCCTTTAGCCGCAACCTGATTGTCTTTACCGGAAATTACAGCTACAGCGACGGCACCGCTGTGGACCGGGCGATGCGCCTCTACTCCCCCTGTTCGGTTTCGCATGCGACGGTGCTTGTTGACGGTGAGGGCCAGCAGCGCACGGGCCTTTGGCGCAAGACGGTGCCGGACCGCCAGATTTGCGACCTCCCGGAATTCCACGCCAAGGATTTCCGGCCTCTCCCGAACCGGGCTCTCGACGGGAGCGCCTTCGCATACGCAGAAGGTTTCTATGATGATGGCTACGGACCCGGAAATGCCCTCCAGGTGCGGCACGAAAGGAAGGTCCTCGACGTCAAGGGGCGCGGCTGGCTGGTGATCGACGTGCTCCGCGATACCTGGTGCCCCGGCGCCGAGCACGCCTACACACAGGTCTGGCCGTTGGCGCCGGACTTCGCCGCAGAGGAAGTATGTGCTGACGGCGGAAAGGTAGAGACCTGCTCCGCCGGACCCAACCTCACCCTTGTTCCCATCGTCCCTTCCACGTTCGTAGTCGAACTGCACCGTGCAGAAGAGGACCCAGCCCGCGGCTGGTACGTTCGGGAATATCAGGAACGGGTGCCGAAGACGGACGTCCACGTGCGCTGGACGGGAAAGGGTGTGCAAGTAGTGGGAACGTGGATACAGCCGCGTGCGAGCGGCGAGGCAGCCGGTTGCGTAAAGGTGAGCACGGCGTCGCCCCCGGCGGAGGGCAGCCTCCAGGCCTCGATTTCCTTCGCGGACGGCGCGGTCCTCGACTTCTGCTGGGCTCAGGAAGGTGCCGACGTCCTGGAGCTTGGCCCCTGCGAGCTCAGTGCCCGCCTAAGGACGGCGCAGGGCGTCACCGCCTTTTCACTACGCAAGGCGGGCGGTGACGATGCCGCGGTCGAAGTCAGCGGGAGCGGACGCGCCGTAACCGTCGGGCGTATGTACTCTTTGGAATAGACGCCTAAACCGAGGGCCAGGGTTTCGGAATGGTAACGGTGCTCAACGCTTTCACAACGCCATGAATTTCTACGGACCGCGGTTTCGCGGATAATAACGTCGATTTCCAAATCCCCCTTTTCAAAAAAATGAATACGCCCATCAACAAGTTCATCGCACTGGTATCCCTGCTCGCTACCACCCAGGCCGCCAGTGCTGCCTTCGTGCTGGTAGATAATTTCGATGGTGACACGCTTGGCGCCGTCAACGGCCAGACCTCCGCCGTCGGCACGGCGTGGACCGGAAATGTCGGTGCGGACCCGACGGTTGCCACTTTCGGAAGCGGCAAGGCCGTTCAGTGGACTGCGGCGAACATGCGCAGCCGCCTGGACATGGGTGCCGCGCAAGGTGTCGCGACCAGCACCACAGGCACACTGTTCATGCAGTTCCAAATCGACGATACGGGCAGCCAGTCGCCCACGCTGTCGTTCGGTATCTCTGACCTGTCTAACGCCTTCAATTTCAACTCCGCTTCCACGGTTCGTGGCGCCCAGCTTTACATCTCTGGCGGTGGCCCGAACTACTCCCTCTCCGACCGGTCGGGGGCGGGCTATACGGGCACCATTATTGCCAACAACACGATCGTCGCGAGCACGCTCTACAGCGTATGGTTCGTGCTGAACAACACCGCCGGCACTTACGACGTCTACATCCAGGGCGGCTCCGGCGCCTACGCCACCCAAACGGCGCTTGCCACGAACGTTGCGTTCGCTACGGACTCAGCGGTCGGCACGCTCCGGTACTTCGCTGCGCGCAGTGGTGGCGCAAGCGCGGGGCAGGACCCGTTCTGGATCGACAACATCTACGTCGACGTGAGCGGCCAGAATCTGGGCAGCCCGGTTCCTGAGCCCTCCACCTACGCAGCCGGGCTTGGCGTTGTGGCGCTACTGGCCGCCGCGCTCCGTCGTCGCCTTTCGGCCTAAACACCTCGGTCCAGGTCGCTCGATAATGAAGAATCCGGCAGCTTGAAAGGGCTGCCGGATTCCTTTTGTACGCACCACAACCTCGAGGCGGCCCCGACCGTAGGTGCGCAACGAGCGCCCGCGCGAAGGCTCGGTTACACGCGGGCTTGAGGGGTTTCTCCGGGCGCCCGGAGAACCTCCACGTGAAGCCAGATGCCAATTTTGGCCGAACCGGCGGCATGGCGTGCAGCCGGGCAAACTTGGTGGCAGGTATCGCGGCGGACAGAACGTCCTCCCGCTACGCCCCACTATCCTTCCTGAACGATCGCGTAAGACGTACCCTTCATTTTGGCAACCCAGCCCTTGCCTTCCTTCTGGAACGCGTCGCGTTCCCCCAGAAGGGGGCGCAAGTCTGCCGCGGCAACGGTGGGAAGCTCCACACGTGCAGGGGCGTCTTTCGGGTTCACTGCAACCACGATGCCACTCCCGCTTCCACCACGTCTGAAGATTAACGGGCCATCGCCGTCACCATGCACGAGTTCAAAAGGCGACGAGGCCGCCAACTGAGGCCTTTCGCGGCGCAAGGCTGCGCAGGCGCGGACGAAGTTGAGCAACGAGTCGGGGTCGCCCTCCTGCTGTTCCACGCATGGGCGGTCGGCCTGCGGGTCGATCGGGAGATAGAGGTTTTCGGCCGACGCGCTGGAGAACCCCGCGTTTTTCCCGGCGTTCCATTGCATTGGTGTACGCACCATGGTCCGGACGTAGCCACCTTCTTTGGACGGGAGGCCGCGGACGGACCGCATCCCAATCTCATCTCCATAATAAAGGTAGGGCACACCGGGCAGCGTGAGCAGGAACGCGAAGGCGACCTTTAGGTCCTGGATGGAACGCCCGTCCGCGAGCCGCGGGCAAATGTCATGGTTGCCAGATGGCACGCAGACGAATCCCTTTCCGAGCGTGGCCCGGTACTCTGTGAGGAAGGTGTCCAGAAATTCGCGGATATTGCCGCGGCCGTGCCGGCTGAAATACGACGCCGCGTAACGGTTTGCGCCTTCGCCCATCATGGCTTCCTTGCGGAAGAGGGAGGTGTAGGCCGTGCTTACGAAGTGGATCAGGAAGTCCATGTGAAAGCCCGCGCCTACGGACTGTTTCGGGTTCGACCACTCAGATACCAGCACGGCCTCGGGATACTCGCGCTCAAGCCAGTCCCGGACTTCGCCCCACAAGGCCTGGAGGACCGGGTAGGCGGCGGGGCCCTTGACGAGTGACGCGGCCATGTCCACGCGGAACCCGTCGGCGCCGCATTCCAGCCAGAACCGCATCACCTTCATCATCTCCTTGCGCGTCTGAAGACATGCCGGATGCTCCGGCGGGAGCTGCCACGGCTTTGCGGGATCGACCGGCGCGAAGCCGTAGTTCAAAGCTGGCTGGAACCAGAAGAAGTTCGTCAGGTAGTTTCCGTCGCGCTCGGCGTAGCCGTGGACGGCCGTCAGGCCCGCGGGGGCTGATTCCCAGACGTTCGATGTCCAGATATAACGGTCCCGCATGCAGCCTGGGTTTGCGCTGGCAGCCTTCCGGAACCACGGGTGTTCAACCGACGTGTGACCCGGCACCAAATCAAGCAGCACCTTCATGTCGCGCTTGTGGGCCTCAGCGAAAAGCCGTCGCGCATCCTCGATCGAGCCATACCGGGGGGCCACGGCGTAGTGGTTGGTCACGTCGTAGCCGGCGTCCTGGAACGGGGACTGGTAAATTGGGTTCAGCCAAACCGCGTTGCAGCCCAGTGATTTTATATAATCAAGTTTCTCAATGACCCCGGCGAGGTCCCCAATGCCGTCGCCGTTGGTGTCGAGGAACGACTGTGGGTAGAGGTTATAAATGACGGCTTTTTCGAGCCATTGGGGCGTCCGGTAGGTCATGATCTTTGTGCGAAACGGGGATGAGGAACGCTCTGCGGCGAGCATTGGGTGCACGGTGGCCGGGCCGGTTGGGCGGCGCCCACAAAAAAGCGTTCACGTCCGCGCGCGTGGGTAATTTCTCAAAAGGGCACTGGCTGCCACAACCGGGCTGTAGCTGAAATCGTGGAGCAGGGCAGCAAACAAAAGTGGGGAGGGCGACCACCGGAATGTGCTCTCTTCTTTTTGACCGTGCGTAGGGTTCAGCCAGGGTCAACGGTTTCAACGTGGCGAACGTTCCCGTTTGTCCCTAAGAATATAAGATCAGAAGCGGAGATAGTCCCGCGCTGGACAACCGGCCCACCCCGCAAGCCCGGTTTTGTCCGCAATCGCGAGCAACCCCGTCTACCCATGAAAACTCGTCAGGCTTATTATCTCGTCCTGCTCCCGCTGTTTGCGCTCGGCGTGCTGCTTGCGGCCGGGAGAACGCCTGCGCGTGCGGAGGTCATCGTGGACACCGTTTTCGCGGAAAACCTCGAGCCGCTTAATCGGGTTTCCGCGCCCGGCAAGTCAATCCAGGGCGTGCTTCCGAAGGGCTGGAAGGACGACTCTGCTTTCAACAAGGAAGTCGAAGTGGCCTACACGGTGGAAGAGGAAGCGGGGGTGAAATTCCTCCGCATCCGGCGCGGCGACAAAGGCCACGCGCAGATCCGTTTTGACCCGGGCCTGACGCAACCGGACCTTTGCCTCTACCGCGTTTCGATTCGCGCACGTACGCCGGACAGCCGCAATTTCCACGCAATCATCATCGTGCCCAAGCAGAAGGCACCGTGGCGCACGGACGTTAACCTGTACGCCGAATGGAACACATTTGTCTATGAGTTCATCGCGCCGGCCGTGGGCGAGCAGGCCAAGCCGTACTTCCAGTTCCAGTTGCCCGGCGGGGGTGCCGGCACCGTCGAGATCCAGTCGATCAGAATCGAGCGTTTCAGCCGCGACGAGATTGTGGCGGACCTGAAAGCGGCGTTCCCGGATGGTGGCAAGCCCGGCAACCGGGCGACGAGCTCGCGCTTCCCATTGGGCGCACCTCCGGCCTGGGTGTTGGCGTATAATCTCGACGACGCGGAGGCTGAGTTCGCCGCTGACCCTGCTGAGACCAGTGGGCCAAGCGGTTTGCCTGCCCTGAAGTTTGCGCCAAATGAAAAGGCCGCCTTCTACTCCGCGCCCTTGCCCGTCCAATGGACGTTTTCGAATCACGTCTTGAGCCTGTACGTGAAGGCCAAAGCCCCGGGCGAGCTTCTGGTGTTGAAGGGCGGGGACCCCCGTAATCGCGCAAACATTCTCGGGCGGGCGGGCTTCTCTGCAAGCGATCAGTGGCAACGGGTGGTGTTGCCGTTCCTGCCGCAGTTGCGCGGACCGGTTCACCTTTTCGCACTGGAGACGGCCGGGCCCGTCTGGCTGGACGCCCTTCAGCTTGAAGTGGGCGAGGCGCCTTCTGCCTGGGCACCGTCCGCGGAGGCTGAAGTCGCGCTGGCGATTCCGCGGAGTGATGCGTCGGCGGCGGGCATCCAGTTCTTGGATGAGCCGGCAGCCCTGAACCTCGCCGTGTGCGGCCCTTTGCCTGCCGGTTGCCGCCTCGCGATTTCGGCGACCGACCTTTACGGCAACACGCGCAAGGCGCCGCTGCGTGGGCTTCAGGCCGGGACGAAGCTGGAGACCTTGGCGCTGGACTTCGGCGGGCTCGTCGATCCTTCACGCTCAGCAGGCCTGTTTCGCGTTGAGGCCTCGGTCGTGGATGCAGCCGGCAAGGTCATAAGCCCGATTGCCGAGACTGTCGTCGCGAGGCTGCCGCGCCCGCGTTATTGGGGCAAGGACGCTCCGGAGTCACCTTTCGGCGTACACGTGGGGCACCTCAACCGCAGCCTCGTGCTGGCCAAGGCCACAGGCCACAATTGGGTGCGTCTGCACGACACGGGCAACACGATCACGAGCTGGTACCATGTGGAGCCCAAGGCCGGCCAGTGGGTCTGGCGCGACGAGCTTCTCAAAAAGTACAGAGACCAAAACCTTCTTGTCCTCGGGATGTTGTCCACTTCGCCCGGTTGGGCCAATGGCAGCCCCGGCACGGCGTTCTGGGATCACGCTTACCTTCAGCCAAAGCCTGAGCACCTGCCTGACTGGGAAAACTACGTGAGGACGATCACCACGCGCTACGCTGGGCAGGTCGCGGCCTGGGAAGTATGGAACGAGCCGTGGCTGCCAAACTTCTGGCGCCGCTGGGACCCCGCGCAGCTAAAGCAGTTTCCACGTGGCGTGCGCGACCCCTTGCCCACAGTCGCCGCCGCTTACGCGGACCTCACCCAGCGCGCCGTGCGCGTCGCAGGCGAGACCGTTCCTGGCAAACCGGTATTCGGCTTCAATGCGACCGGCGACCACGAAGGCGTGGCTTGGGTGAAGGCGCTTGTCGACGCACACGGGCTCAAGGCGCCCGCGCCTTCGGGGTTCTCATACCACTCGTATGTGTCCTCGCCGAGCGGCTACCCCGACGATGCCGTTTTCAGGAATGGCCTGCCTTTGGTGTCCGGGCCAGTGCGCGCCGCGCGGGCAGACGGGACCCTCGGCATGCTCGTCTGGATGACGGAGGGCGGCTCAAACCGCGATTCGACGCGGGACGGCCTCTGGAAGCACACGCTTCCCTACGAGAACAAGGACGACTGGCGCATGGCTTCGCGCGAAGAGGTGCGCTACCGCCTCTCGACGCTGGCAGCTGGCGGCGAGAAGTATTTCGCCTACGCGATGCATGGGTTCGATCTCTTCGACGGCAGCCAGACGGTTGCAGGTTTTCGGGAAGCGCGCGGCAACGGGGGCGCCGTGCATCCCACTGCAGTGGCCGATGCGGCAATGCAGTGGCTTCTTGAGGACCTGAAGTTCGACCGCCAGGTTTCGCTGGCCGAGGGCGTCTACGCGTGGGTCTTCGCAGGAAAGGGCCGCACCGTTGCCGTCGTGACGACCGCTCCGTCCTTTTCGGCATGGAAGCTCGCGAAGGTGCCCAGAGGTTGGGTGGCCCGCGATCTTTGGGGAAACAGGATTTCCGGGCCCTGTGAGGCCTCTGCCGATCTGCTCTACTTCGAAACGACCGCAACCCCCGCATCCGTAGCCGAAGTCCTCCAGGGCCGTGTGCCGGCGGATGCCCGCCAAGGACCCCGGCCGCGTTGATCTTCCTTAGCCGCGCCACGCTTCCTGAATTCACCCCCGCACCTCTTCCATGGCAGAACAAGCTCACAAGAACCGGCTCTGGCTGGGCGCCGCGCTGTATCCTGAAGCGTGGAGCCGCGACGTCGTTCGCGAAGACATCCGCCGCATCCGCGATGCAGGCTTGAACGTTGTCCGTATGGGCGAGTTTGCCTGGAGCACTTTCGAGCCGAAGGAAAACGAGCTGAAGGCGGACTGGATGCGGGCCGTGATGGATGAGCTTCACGCGGAGGGACTTTCGACCGTCCTGGGCACGCCCACGGCGACGCCGCCCCGCTGGCTTACCGTGCGCCACCCCGAGATAGGCTGGGTTAACGCGAAAGGAGAACGTGCCCTCCACGGGGGCCGACAGCACCCGTGTCCCGGCAACCCCATCTTCCGGCAACACGCCGTGCGCATCGCGCGCTGGATGGCGCGGGAGTTTGGGCGCCACCCCGGACTCGTGGCGTGGCAGGTGGATAATGAGCCGAAGCTGCGGCCGTGCATCTGCGAAGCCTGCCGTGCGGCGTGGCCGAAGTGGCTCGCACAGCACTATGGCTCAATCGACGCCCTCAATGAGGCCTGGGGCACTTCCGTTTGGAGCATGACCTATGGCGCTTTCGCGGAAGTCCCTGTGCTTGAAGGTTGGCAGAGCCCGCCCCTGCGCGCGTCCTACCTGCGTTTCCAGGCCGACCAGGCAAACGAACTGATCCACCTGCAAGCCGACGCAGTCCGGGAGCACAGCGCAGCGCCCATCACCACAAACACGGTGAGCTCGGCGGATAACCCGTCTCTCTTTGCGCCCCTGGACTTCGCTTCGTCCGACTTTTACCATTCCGCCGCCGAGTCCTGGGTGCTCCAGTGGGATTTGGATTGGCTGCGGGCAATCAAGCCCGGCCGGAAATTCTGGATCATGGAGACCAGCCCCGATTTCAACCTCTGGGGCAACCATCCCGCGGGTTATCTGGCTGTGCAGGCGTTCCTCATGTGGTGCTCCGGGAGTCAGGCCGTCCTGTATTGGCTCTGGCGTCAACAACGCGCGGGCATGGAGATCCCGCACCCTTCCTTCCTCTACGCCCACGGGGCGCCCACACGTGGCGGACTTGAGCTTCCCCAGCTGTCGGCGCTGCACCGGGCTCTCGAGCCGCTTCTGGGGACGTTCTCGCCGGCACCCGCTCCTGTCGCGCTCGTACGGTCGGACCGCTTCAGCCGCTACCTGCATGAAGACACCCCGCCGTCTCCAAAATTTGAATACTTCGGCTCAATGAGCCGGCAGCACCGCGCGCTGGGCGATGCGGGCCTCTGGAGGGACGTCATCTGGGCGGAGGCCGATTTCTCCCGCTACGCCATGCTCATCGTCCCGTACCTTACCTGTGTGGAAGACGCTTTCGTGGCGCGCCTCGGGCCGTGGCTGGAGCGCGGGGGCGCCGCGGTGCTCGGCCCGTGTAGCGGTACAAGGACGCCCGAGAATACGGCGCACACGAACGGGCTTCTCGGTAAGCTAGAGGAGCGTTTCGGGTTTTCCACCCGGCATTGGGAATGGGCCGGTGCGACGACGATCGAATACCAGGGCCGTGCACTGGACGTGCCGGCGGGCGAGACTGTTTCCTTCGCTGAAGGCCCGGGCATAGAAGTCTTGGGGTGCTATAAAACCGGCCGCCAGTCTGGGGAGGCCTGGGGCATAGCGGTCCCGGTGGGCAAGGGCACCCTTTACTTGATCGGGACGCATCTACCTCCCGAAGCCAATGTCGCGCTTTTCGCAGGCGTTGCCCAGCGCAGCGGCGTCCCGAGGCTGCCAGCGCTGCCCAACACCACGGTTATCCCCATGGACAGCCCAGACCGCGGCCGCGCCCTCGCTGTCGCGAACTGGGGCACCGAGGCCGTCTCGTTCCCGCTGACCTCGCCAGCGAAGGACGCGCTCACGGGAACAACGTATACCTGCGAATGCTCTCTCAAACCCCAAACCTGTGCCTTCCTGATTTTAGCCGAGGCATGACGGAGCATCGCATGAAAATACCCGTGCCGTGCCAGCCACCTTTTAAGCGCTGGCACAAGGTCCTTACCCCCCTGGCGCAAGCCTGCCATGGCCGCCTTCGACCGCCGTGGAAGGCGGAGCCCTCCCAATGAGAGGCGCCTCCCAACTTGCGGCCAACGCACGGGCTAAAAGCCCTTTTCCCTGAGAGGCTTTTTGAATCAACGGTTTCGCCTGTTGCAGCATTTCCGGGAGGCCTGCCCTGTGCAGAATGAACTAGACGGCTGAAATCCCACTGCTTCAAACGCCAGGACCCCGTTGAGGCACCAAAGACGGTCAAACCCTATTTCCCTATCGAGGCTCAGCATCCATGAAACTGACTACTTTGGATCTGGTGATCATGCTACTCCCGCTGGTATTGACCACGGCGTTCACGGTGTACCTGCGCCGCTACATGCGCGGCGTTGCCGGCTTCCTGGCCGCCGGGCGTGGAGCGGGGCGCTTCCTGCTCGCCACCGCCACGGGCGAGGCCACGGCGGGCGTCATGGGGACGGTCTCGATGATGGAGGTCTTCTCCCGGGCCGGCTTTTCGATGCAGTTTTGGGGCGCCTTCACCGGGCTGATCTGGCTGTTCATCACGATCTCGGGGTTTGTGACGTTCCGCATGCGCGAGACGCGCGTTTATACGCTGAATCAGTTCCTGGAGCAGCGGTACAGCAAGGGGCTCCGCATCTTTGCCAGCGTGCTGAGCTTCACGTCCGGACTCTTTTTCTTCGGTGTCGTGCCAGGTGTAACGGCGCGGTTTTTCGTGTATTTCCTGGGACTGCCGGCTGAGATCGCCCTGTTCTCCATGGAGGTTCCCACAATCTTCGTGGTCATGGTCGCCATGACGGCTCTGGCCATCACCTCCACGATGGTCAGCGGCCAGGTCGGCGTGATCATCTCTGACAGCCTGGAGTATGTCATCTCCGGCGCCTTATACCTTGTGGTCATCACGGCCATCCTCGGCGTCTTCACGCTGCCGCTGGTTCGCCTGGATCAGGTTGAGCAGGCGCTCCTGTCGGGTTCGGCGGGAAGCTCTTACGTGAACCCGTTGGACATCGCGGCAAGACAGGATTTCAACGGCTGGTTCATTGTAATCGGGTTCATGCTGGCGCTCTATTACTTCCGCGGAAACGGTTCGGCCTCGGCGGCTACGGCTCACGAAAGCCGCATGGCTGCGGTGCTCGGCACGTGGCGCGGTTTCGGCGTGGTTGCCCTGACCTCACTGGTAGCGGTGGGTGCTTTCACGATCCTTCGGCATCCCGATTTTGCCCAGCAGCAGGCCTCTGTCGCGGCGTCGCTGTCCCACATCGACAATGCACAACTTCGCACGCAGATGCAGATGCCGAGTGCGTTGGGCCACCTGTTGCCGACAGGCGTCCGCGGGTGTTTCGTCGCGATCGGCCTCCTGCGGTCGATCGCGGGCATGGGTGCCTACTGCATGTTCCTCGGGTCAACTTTCATTCAGGACGTCCTTCTGCCGATCCGCAACAAGCCCATTGAGCCGGACCGTCAGGTGCGCTGGCTGCGGTTGGCGGTCTTTGGCGCGGGCGCCTTTACGGTTGGCTTCAGCATGATTTACCGGCCGTCGGACTACCTCCAGTTGCTCATGGCACTGATCGGCTCGATCTCCCTCGGTGGCGCAGGTGTGGTGTTTTTCGGGGGGCTCTACTGGAAACGCGGCACCACCAAAGCTGCCTGGGCGGCATTAATCACGGGCGCCGGTTGTGCCCTTATCGGGTGGGGCCTGCAAACTTTCTGGAAGGAGCTGCAGCCGCTGTGCGCGGCGCACGCGCCCTGGGAAGGGGTCCGCGACTGGGCTGCCGCCAATGCCGGACGGTTTCCCGTGAACGGCCAGATTATGAGCCTCATCGCGGCCGGTCTCGCCAGTTCCGTCTACATCATCACTTCCATCCTCACCTGCCGGGAACCCCACAATATGGACAAGCTCCTCCATCGCGGGGCCTATGCGGTGAAAGAGGATCTCGATGGCACGGAAAGCAAGGCGGCGGCGATCCTTGATAAGCGTGGCTGGCTCGCCCGCTTCCTCCAGGTCGACGAGCACTACACCAAGTGGGACAAGATCTTCGCCTACTCCGTGTTCTTCTACTCCACATTCTGGAGCGTCATGTTCGTCGTGGCCCTGATCTGGAACCTCGGCTTCCAACGCTGGCCGGATGTCTGGTGGTGGCGCTACATCCTCATCCAGAACATCATTGTTCCCCTGATTATCTGCGTGGTGAACATCTTCTGGTTTGGTATCGGCGCGTGCCGCGACGTCGTGCGGTTGATCCGCAAGCTCGAGTCGGCCGTTCCCGATCCGGAGGACGACGGTCAGGTGCTTGCGAACCGCCATCCGGAAGCAGGTGCAAAAGCCGCCGAAGCCGACGCGAAAAAGGAAGCGGCGTCTCAGCCGTAGGCAAGCGGACGGCTCGGTCTCCCGATTGTCAACGGTTTCGCGCGGGCGCACGTTGATAGCGGGGGCCGGAAACCGGATGATAAGGGACGCATGAAACCGACATCCGTTGCTGCCAAAGTCCGATCCCTTATGACCCTCTGCGCCGTTTCGGCGGGCCCGATTTTCGCCTCGCAGGTGCACGCATACACGCAGGAGTCTTTCGAATATCCTGCGGGCGAAGCCTTCATCGGCGGTGAGGGTGGCAAGGGCTGGGGAGGGGCCTGGACCACCACTTCTGGCGTGCCGACCAACTTCAACATCCAGGCTGAGAGCCTCTCCTACGCCTCCGGTGATAAAAAGCTGGCGACAAGCGGTGGGGCAGCCGTGATCACGGGCGCCAGCGACCGCGCGTGGCGCCTCGTTGACCTGAAGGGCAAGTTCGCTTCGCTGGTGGACGCCAAGGGCCTCATCGGCAAGCCCGGCAAGACGCTCTGGGGCAGCTTCCTCGTCCAGCGGCCGCAGGCCCCGAATGGACGTTGTTCGGTGACCCTGCAGTCCTCCGGGGGTGCCGCCATCATCTTTGACTTCGACGCAAAAGATACGCGCGTGCGTCTTCCCAGCTACAACCATCGCGCCAGCGGAAGCCCGGGGACGCTCGATCCCGAAAAGCCTGCCCTCATGCTGTTCCGCGTGCAGTTTGGCGACGTTCAAAACGAAACGCGCACCGACACGGTGACCCTCTGGCTCAACCCCACGGTCGGCGGGGATCAGCCGGACGGCAAGATGGCAACAGTGTCGACAACGGCGGACGCAACCGGACTCGCGTTTGATACCGTGCAGGTGCGACACCTTTCGCCAGCGGCCTCGGTGGCGAAGTTTGATGAAGTGCGTCTCGGACTGACCTACGACGAGGTCATGCCCGTGGCTCCGTAGCCGCGGCTACCTTCACACGCGTTCACCCCTTCTCCCCTGATAGAAATGCGCCTACGTCGGCTTCTTCTTCCCTGCCTCCTGCTCCTGTCCTGCGTTGCTGCCGCCGCACAACCTGCGTTGCCTCGCGACGGCAAGCTCCCAGCCGGAGTTGCGAACACGTGGGGGCGGGAGCCGACGGAGGTTGTCAGCCCCGTTCGGGCTCAGATTTGCCTGAACGGGGTCTAGAATTTCGTGCCCGCCATCGGTCCGTCCGCGCAGGCTCCGGACGGCGATTGGGGCTGGGTGCGCGTTCCGGGCACTTGGGATCAGAACTGGTCTGCGCCGGGCGGGCCCCTGAGCATCGGTTCCGGGGCTTCCTGGGCTGCCTATCCGGGACAGGATGGAAAGCAGGTTTCCCGCGTGTGGTACCGCCGCACGTTCAATGTGCCAGAAGACTGGGCGGGCCGCGCCATAGAACTGGACTTTCAGCGGATCAGCACCGACAGCGTGGTCTTCGTTAATGGGCAGGAGTGCGGGCGCACAGCGTGGCCGGGTGGGGTGGTGGACATCACGAAGGCCGTGCGCATAGGCCAGTCCAACGAGCTTCTCGTTCTCGTCATTGCGGTGCAGGAAGAAAAGGAGGTCGTGGACCTCATGGGAACGGAGGCTGGCCATAATTCGGTCAGGGTCGCACGCCTCGCCAGCCGTGGTATTATCGGCGACGTCATCTTGTCCAGCATGCCCCAGGGCTCCCGCCTCGCCGGCATCTTCATTCGGCCCTCTGTGCGGCAGAAAAAACTCTTTGTGGACCTTGAGCTTGAGGGCGTGCCTGCAGACCTTCCTGTAAACGCGGAGATCGCGGTATTCGACCTTCAGGGAGTGGAACAGAAGCGGGTCCTGCTTAAGGCCGTCACGGAGGCCTCTGGCGGGAAGGAGACTGTTCTCAAGGGGCTGTCGCTCGATTGGATCGCGCCAAAGCTTTGGGATGTCGGTCAGCCAAACCTGTACCGCCTGCGGCTGAAGGTCACTGGCAAAGGGCTCGCCGACGAGTATTCGCAGCTCTTCGGGTTTAGGGAGTGCTGGGTGGAAGGCCGCAAAGTTTTTCTCAATGGAACGGAATTCCGGATGAGGCCCTGGCTCGCGGGCACGCGTTACGGGGGAGGCGTGCCCGAGCTGATCGAGGGCCTTTTCCGCTCGTCGCTCGACGCAGGATTCAACGTCCTGGAGTGCTGGCCGGAGCCCGATACCGAGCGGGGTCGCATGGCAAGTCGGCAGCTTGAGGCATCCCTGGCAGACCGCGTCGGCATGCCGTTGCTCGGAAACGCCACGTCCATGGCCCATCTGGTCAACGAGTGGCAGAAACCGGGCGTAAGGGAAGGCTGGGAGGCCGCCCTGCGGGCAGAACTGCGGCGTATGCGCAATCATCCGTCCATCATCATGTGGGCGACGAGTCCCAACATGTTCGGGCACGGTGATGACCAGAACCCATTACGCATTGGCATGAAGAAGGGCGCGGAGGCGCCGTTGTGGAAGTTCCGGGCAAAGATCGGGGAGGCCGCTGTGGCGACGATAAAGGCGCTTGACCCGACCCGCCCCGTCCTCGTCCACCAGGGGGCATCGGTTGGCGACGTCTATGCCGCAAACACCTACCCGAACCTCATCCCGCTTCAGGAGCGCGAGGAGTGGCTGAGCGCGTGGGCCCAGCACGGCGAGATGCCCTACATGGCTGTGGAGTTCGGGGTGCCCTTGTCCACGACCATGATGCGGGGCCGCAATGGCGGTCACCGCGCCGGCATAAGCGAGCCGCTTATGACCGAGTTCACGGCGAGTTATCTTGGGAGCCGCGCCTATGATCTTGAAAGCAAGGCGTACCGTACGGCTGTCGCCGACCGCCAAAGCAACCCGCCACAAAAGCCCGACTGGGCCGGCGTGATCGGTGAGAATGAGGCCGCATTTCAGGAAATGCTGGGCATCTTCATCCCTGCAACCTGGCGCAGTTGGCGGGCATTTGGCATTTCGGGTGGAATGGTCCCGTGGGGGGCCGCGCATGGCTGGGAAGGCAAGTGGAAGGGGGGCTGGGGCGCGAAATTTCCGACCGTACAGGCCCCCCAGTGGGAGCCGGGCCGACGTGGCGGCTACCTCCGCGAGCTTCCGGCAGACCTGCTGCGGCCCTTCAAGTCCCCGGAAAATGTTACCCTGCCCGCGGGCGTCGCGCTTTTGAAAAACAACGGCCCGGTATTGGCCTACCTTGCAGGTGGCGCGGTGCCGGGAGATCCGGCGGCATTCACGGCGAAAGACCACCATTACTACGCGGGCGAAACGCTCAAAAAGCAGATCGTGCTCCTGAATGATAGCCGCGAAAGGGCCCAGGCCTCGGGCACATGGTCGCTTGTCACGGCGAGTAACAGGCTCGCGGGCGGCAGTTTCGCCGAGACGCTGGCTGTGGCGGAGACGAAGTTCGTGCCTTTCGAAGCGGTGCTGCCTGCTGTCACGGAACCGACGGAAGCCTTGCTTAGATTGGAATGCAGGGTAGGGGGCCAGCTTCTGCAGGACGAGTTCAAGCTCCGCATCTATCCAAAGCTTCAACCCGCGCCCGGACTTAAGGTCGTGATCGTGGACCCGCTCGCGGATACCGCCCGCATGCTTGCGAACCTCAATATCGCGGTGGACGAACCGGGACCCGCGACAAAGCCTGCGCCGGGTACGGTGCTGGTTGTCGGCCGTGGCGCGTTTAAACAGAACGGGGAGCTGGTTGCGCAGGCAATGGCCTTCGCCAACGCAGGTGCTGCTGTTATCGTGTTTGGGCAGGACCCGGACTGGCTGCGCGAAAAGGGCTTTCGTGTCAGCCGGTACGTCTCGCGCCGCTTCTGGCCTGTGCCCACGCAGACCGCGCACCCGGTTGTTACCGGGCTAGATGCCGAAGATTTCCGGGATTGGCGCGGTGCGGGAACCCTTGTCCCGGCCTCCACCGCGGATGCCGAGCTGAAGCGCCCGATCGCACATGCGCCGAAATACGGTTGGCACTGGGGAAATCGGGGGAGCGTCAGCAGTTCCGTTGTGGAAAAGCCCCACTATGGCCCGTGGACGCCTCTTCTTGAGGGCGAGTTCGACCTCGCCTATTCGCCCCTTTTGGAAGCCACTTGCGGCGCGGGCCGCGTCCTCTATTGCGGACTGGATGTCGAGGGTCGCGAACGCGACGAGCCCGTGGCGGCTCTCGTCGTGCACCGCCTTATCGCATACGCGCAAACCGCGCCCAAGGCGGATACGCGCGCCGTCGCGTACCTGGGCGGTCCTGAAGGTCAGGAACTCCTGACCAGGATGGGCGTCGTGCATGAGGCCTCCACGACGTTGCCTGCGCCCGACACACTCGTTGTGGCTGGGCCTGACGCAGCGGTCTCTGATGAGGCATGCACCCGTTTCCTGCAGCAAGGCGGCCGCATTTTCTTTTTGGCCCGCCGCCAGGCCAGGCTTCCCCTGGGCTTTGTCGTAAACCGGGCGGACACCTTCACGCGGGCGCGTGAGCTGGCGGATTGGCCCGAACTACGCGGGCTGTCGTATTCGGACCTGCGCACGCGCGTTGATGTTTTCGCGCCGCTCGTTGTAGATACCGGCGACGCGGTTCCCGGCGTGACGAAGGACATAAGCGGAGAGGGCATTCTGGCGCGTGCCTCCTGCGGCTCAGGCACGGCGGTCTATTTTCAGATGACGCCCCCGATGCTCAAGGTCGCAAAGTACCCGTACCTGAAATACTCGGAATGGCGCATGACGCGGGCGCTGTCCCAGATCCTCGCCAACATGGGGGCCGCCTTTGCGGGCGAAAACACGCCATTTGGCGGAAAGGGAGCGTCGCCCTTCTACGTCCCCGGCTTCATTGAGGAAAAGGAGCTTGGGGACGATCCGGCGCGGTACTTCCGCTGGTAGCCCGCTGGCCGGAAATCCCACGCTACGCGCTGCCCAGGCCTCGCGGCAAACAGGTGTGTGGGCTCACACCTGAATTCTCCGAAACTATGGGCTGGTCGGCGTGCGCGCAGCTGGGTGCCGTCAGCCTTCAAGCGCGTAACCGTTCACGCAATCTGGCAGGCACACGAAGACGTCTTTGCGGCGCGAGCGCGGCGTAATCTCGATGCGCTCCAGCTTTCCCTGCCTCAGTGAGGCCTCGATCGTGGTTTGCCGAGGCGCGTGGAGCTTGAAATCGACATCCCACTGCCGTGGCCAGGCAGGGAAGAGCAGAATCTTTTGGTCCACGTTTTGCAGGAGCATGGTCTGGAGCGCCAACTGAATGACGCAGCCGTGGTCCTGGTCAGGAATCCAGTCGAAATTCGGTCCCCAGAAGGCGGGGAAACTGGAAGCGCATTTCGTGAAGGCGTTCTGGATCACGGACGCCGCGGCGGTCTCGGCGAACCCGAGGCACGCGGCTTGCACGGCATCCTGACGCCAACCGCCGGTGGCCTGATAAGTGCGCTTGTGGAAGGTCGCGCGCCCCTGTTCCAAATGGGGCCGATGCACGCCGAAATGCCGGAAGGGGAAAACAGCATAAAGCTCCGGGTTCTCCGTGTTTCGCGGCTTGTCATACACCCGGTCTGCGACCTTGAGAACATGCGTGTTTTCGAAAGGTTCGCGAGGGAGCTGCGGAAGGATGTCCTCAAACGCCTGGGCGAGCGTGCGATCGCCGGAACGCCTGGAAAGCTTCCGCACCCGCGCGGTGAGATCCTTCAAGCCCGCGATGTCGGGGAGCGGGTTGTCGCAATGGTGGAACTGCTCGATTGTATGTGAGTTTTCAATACACAGGCGGCCGTGCGCGTCCCGTGGAAAATGGGCAAGGTAGAACTGCAACACCTCGCGTGCCAAAGGAAGGAAGACGCGATGGAGGAACCCGGAGTCCGCGGTGTGCTCAACGTAGTCTGCCATCATGATGGCGACCTCAAGCATCGGCGACCAATAGCGCGCCATGTAAGTGTTCTCGACGTGCGCCAACGGACGTCCCTCACGGACGAGCCCGTAGTCAACCATCCTGAAGGCTCTCCAAAAATACATCGTCTCGGGGAACCAGGCGCCGGCGTGGCCGAACCACTTCTGCACGCGCTCCTTCGCCACGGGCAGGGTCTCCTGATACATGCGGAAGAACGGTAGCATCAGGTCGTAGTCGCCCGCCGCAAGCATGGGCCAGTAGATCAGGCGCGTGTTTTGCAGCCAGTAGGCGCCGCCCCAGCGCCGGTAGTCCGCGTCAAAGTCTTCCCCTGAGACGCGCCAATCACAGGTAAAGAGGGAGCCGTTGAACTTGATCGGGTGCGAACCGCGCCCGGCGCACGCGCTGAGATAACGCTGACGCGCGTACGCAGCGGACACCCCGCGGGCCTGCCATTCCGCGTTCGTCGCGTTAATGTAGCTCCGCCGCCAGAAGCACCTCCACCAGCGCAGGTGCTCTTTGCGTGTGGCCGAAGGGTCGATGGACTCCGCGACGTGCCTGAGGTCCCGCAAGGCCCGTTTGGCCTCAGGCACATGTGCAGCCTTGAAAGTTCCCAGGGCGATCCGAAGCTGAGCCCGCTTCAGGCGCGTGGAGGAAACAAGCCTCGTCGTTCCTGAGCGCTTGAGCGCGGAATTCGCGGATACGACGGCCCCGAAGGAATGGTAGGCCAGTGCATCGGCGCCGTTTCGCTGGCCCTCAAGGCCTTCCCGGCGGAGCGACTCCGAGGCGATGGTTTTGCCCGGGTTTGAGCGGAACCAGGCAATGCTGTGTTGGCCCAGTGTGCAGGGCTTGTCGGGACGGGATACGATTTTCGACGTCCACGGATCGACACCGTGCATCTCTTTACGTTCAAGTTCGCGCTCCTTTTCCCGCCAGGGCGACAGGCATGCCGTCACGTGGACGGGCGTCTTGGAAAAGACCTCGGCAACGAGAACCGGATGGTGCGCATCCACGCGCAGTCGGACGTAGGCGGCGTGTTTCCCGTTTCGGCAGTATAACCCCACTTCCGCTCGGGAAATGGTAAGGCAGAGCCGGACCCTACGGGCGTCGAGAAAGATGTTCGGTCTGAAACTGAGGCTGATCCTGCCAACCTTTACGAGGCGCCCATGTTCGTCCCAGGCGTCGCTTTTCGCCAGATAGATCCCGATGTCCCCCTTTTTGTCGACCCAGACATTTGCAGCAGCGTCGCCATTCCCCAGGGGCAGGCTGTCTGCGGACCCGTTGCCCAACTCGTGAAAGGAGACGTTATAGGTTTCTGGGGGTGAAGGCTCCATGGCATGAAATTGCGTGGAGCATTATCTGGGCGCGGTCGGTGCGCGGAAACACCAGCGGCGCTGAAAACGTTCAGCGGGCGGCAATGAAGTGGGGGCCGCTTAACCCAACGAGCAATCAGGCCCGGCCTGTGCGTTGCCGGATCTCTGACCCCGCCCAGGCGGCGTGTTCGGCGATGAGCGCGTCGGGATCGGCAGCGGCTTTGGCGAGTGCAGGCAGGTCTTCCGCACCTCCGATATTTCCGAGCACGACACAGGCGTTCCGCAGGAGCCGGGCTCGCCCAAGACGCTTGAGGGGCGTTGCTGTGAACAGGGTCTCGAAAGCGGCCTCATCGAGCCCAAGGAGATCACGCACATCCGGGTAGCTCCTCGCCTGCAACTTGGCCTCGCGTGTGGTTGCGGCCCAGCGGTTCCACGGGCAGGCGTCCAGGCACGCATCGCACCCGTACAGCCTGTCTCCCACGGCGCGCCGGAACTCAACGGGAATTGAGCCAGGGTTCTCAATCGTGAGGTACGAGATGCACCGGCGTGCATCGAGTTCATAGGGCGCGGTGATGGCGCCCGTGGGGCACGCCGTTATGCAGCGCGTGCAGCGTCCACAATGGTCCGGCATCGCGCTGTCAGGCTGGAATTCAAGCGTCGTGAGGATGACGCCTAGAAAAAGCCACGTCCCATGGCGTGGGTGGATGAGCATGGTGCTTTTGCCCTGCCACCCGAGCCCGGCAACGGCGGCGAGGGCGCGTTCAAGCACGGGCCCCGTATCGAGATAGGGCTTCTGGTCCCCGCCGTGCTGGCGCAGCCACGCGCACAGCTTCTTCATGCGCTTGTAGACGAGGTCGTGGTAGTCGCCGCCAAGAGCGTAACGTGCAATGGTGCCGCGCCGACCGGGTTGGGGTTGGAAATAGGAGAACCCGAGGCAAAGGATGCTGCGGGCTTCCGGCAGGATTCTGCGCGGGTTGAGCCTGCGGGCGTTGTTTTCCTCCAGCCAGCGCATTTCCCCGTGGCGGCCTTCCGCGATCCAGCGCTCATAATATGCGCGGCGCAGGGGGACGTCCACCGGGGCCACGGCCACTTCCGCAAAGCCCAGCCGCGCCGCCTCTGCGGCCAGGTTCTCGCGTGTGGCCGGGCAGGAGGGAGCCTTGCGCTGATGGGGCGTCTTGCCCCAAAACGGCGCTCGTGCGGCGGCCTCGCGGGCTGCCATGGCCTCACCACTATTTGCTTCCGGCTTCACGGTGCAGGTGATACCTTTGACTCAACCGGCCGCGCCCGCAACCTTACTCGGCTGAAGCCGCTGTGAAACCGCCTGCGGACGGCGTCCCCCCGATGCTCGGGCGCGCCCGTTCGCACCTGAAAATGAAGCCCCTTGATCCCAAGGAATGGCCCCACCTGATTCGACCCGGAAGCCGCGTGTTCATCGGGTCCGGAGCGGCGTTTCCCGGCGGCTTGATGGGCTCCCTTCTCTCACACGCGGACGCGCTGAAGGACGTTGAGCTTTTCCACGGCCTCACACTCGGGCCAGCACCGTGGGCGGACGCCCGCTTCCGCGCGAGCTTCCGGGTGAACACGTATTTTGTCGGGCCCGGTCTGCGCGACAGCGTAAATCACGCGGGCGCGGATTACACCCCCATGCCCTTGTCGGAAATCCCTGGGCTGTTTGCGCAGGGCATGGTGCCTGTCGATGTCGCGCTGATCGCGGTTACGCCGCCGGATGCCTCCGGCTACTGCTCGCTTGGGCCGAGCGTGGACGTCGTTTCCGCGGCGGCCCGAGTCGCCCGCACCGTGATCGCGCAAGTCAATCCCCTGCTGCCCCGCACGCTGGGGGACAGCTTCATCCACCAGTCCCGCATATCGCGCATCATGGAGCACTCCGAGGCGCCTCCCGAGGTTCCCGCTACGCCTCGGGACTCCGTGACGGCACGCATCGGGGCTTACGTCGCGCAGCTTATCGAGGACGGCAGCACGCTCCAGCTTGGGATGGGCAAGGTGGCGGCCGCAGTTTGCGCGGCCCTTGCGGGCCACCGGCGGCTCGGCGTCCATACCGAGTTGCTCACGGAAGACCTGCTGGACCTCATCCTCTGCGGCTCCGTAGACAACAGTTGCAAGACATCCCATACAGGCCAAACCGTTGCCGCGATGTGCCTGGGCACGCGCCGGCTCTACGCCCACGTTAACAATAACCCGCACATTGCTTTTCACCCGACGGAGTACGTTAACGCGCCCTTCACGATCGCGAGCCAACACAAGATGGTCGCAATAAACGGCGCCCTTCAGGTCGACCTTACCGGGCAAGCCGTGGCCGACACCATCGGCACGCGCTTGCACAGCGGGATTGGCGGCCACCCCGATTTTCTCCGGGGCGCCTCCCTGGCTCCCGGCGGGCGCGCCATTGTCTGCCTGCGCTCCACGGCATGCCGCGGCGAAGTCTCGACCATCGTGCCGGCTCTCGCCGAAGGGGTGTCGGTGTCTGCGACCCGCACGGACGTCCATTTTGTCGTCACGGAATACGGCGTAGCCACGCTCCGGGGCCGCAGCGTCCGCGAGCGCGTGCTGGAGCTCATACAGGTAGCCCATCCAAAATTCCGCGACAGCCTGCTTGAGGAAGCGCGGCGCCGCCGGCTCGTGCCAGCCTATCAGGCTGTCTCTCCCATTCCAGTTACGGAGATTGGGGACGTTGAAAGCCAATGGGTGACGCTTAAAGGCGAGACCTGCCAGCTTCGCCCCTTGCACCCGTCGGACGAGCGCCGACTGCAGGAATTCTTTTATTCCCATTCGCCAGAAACCATCCTGCGGCGTTACGGCCACCCGGTGAGCCGCATGACCCGCGAGCGCGCCTACCATCTCGTCAGTGTGGACCAGTCCAAGGATCTCGCGCTGGCGGTGTTTGAGGTGCAAGGGCCGCGGCAGGTCATCCACGCGGTGGGCCGGTACTTCCTCGACGCCAACGAGACGTCCGGGGAAATGGCCTTTGTCGTGCGAGAGTCGAAGCAGCGCCACGGCATGTGCAGCCTGCTACTGAGACATATGGTGGAAGTGGCGCGGAAACGTGGGCTCAAAAGCCTCTGGGCTCTTTGCGGTCAGGACAACCAGCCGATGCTCCATGTCTTCCATAAATTCGGGGCAAAGCTCGATCGCGACGATGACGAGCGGACCGTGCGGGTCACGCTCGACCTGAGCCGGCCGCTTGCCGGAGAACCCGAGGTTCCGGACCTGCCGGTGTGACGCGCCAGCGGGAAAGACCGACCCGGTATTCCCAAGCCTCTTGAGCGTTCCGCTCGCTGTGCTGATTTATTGCGCCTGCCCCGAGGCGCCGGGGAAAAACGTCACTGGCCCTTCAAGCGCGGGAATAATTGGCCGATTGCTGTATCCAATTCTACGTGGGCCCGGTCGCACATGACCGCGCGCCCTTCCGCTGCAATCGAATATACTCCCCCCATGAGCACCGCGTCACCTGAAGAGACATGCATACCGTTGTCCGAAGCCCCGACTTCCCGCGGGGCCTCCAACGCCCGTGCCATCCTCTCCCGGCGGCTTCGGGCTGCGGAGCAGGCCCTCGCGACGGAGCTGGGGCTGGCCAACGAAGACCGCGCCTTTCTGGCGCGTCGCCTTGAGCGCGTTCGCGCGGCACTGGATACCGAGAGTGTTGACGACCCGCACGATGCCCAGCACTGGACAGCAGAGGCCGCCTTCTACGCCATGGAGCGTGCGACCGGAAGCCGTCCGGGTTTGGGCTGGGTCTTGCAGTTGCTCGACCTCGAGTGGGCGAATTTCCTGCGCTCGCGTGACGAGGGCAATGAACGCCCGTTGCGCCAGGCGAGCTGACCCTTTTCGGGCTTCGCCAAAAGAGAAAGCCCAACCCCGTGGAGCACACACAGTTTAATTGTCGCATCAATAGCTGGGCCTTTTTCGCCAGCGCCGATGCGAGGGCGTCCACGCTCGCCGCGGCATCGGCACGAGCGACAACCTGAAGTGGAACTGCTTTGGGGCGGCGCAGCCGGATCACAGCCAGCCCCGGGTACTTTCTTTGGTCCGGGGACGCAGGTGTGCGGGCGCCGTGACGCCGCCGCTCGTCTTACAGGATGCGGCCGGCCTTGATGTCCCGTGCGCCGGGCACGCGGTCCATCCACGATGCCGCCTGGCGCACATAGGCGTCCACCTGGGCCGAGGCCGCACCGGTCGCGCGGCGCGCCTCCTCCATGATCGCACCGAGTCGCGCCTTCGACAGGTTCAGGCGCGCGTCCGCGGCGAGTCGGTCAACAAGGTCGTTCTCAGGCGCACCGGAGCGCAGGGCTCTCGAGGCCGCCACCGCGTGTTCCTTGATTGCCTCGTGCGCGGTTTCACGGCCGACGCCCGCCTTGACGGCTTCCATGAGCACGGTCGTTGTGGCGAGGAACGGCAGGTAATGGCGAAGCTCGCGGTCTACGACGGCCGGGTTCACCTCCATCTGCGCGAGGATGACGAGGAAGGTTTCAAAAAGCCCATCGATGGCAAAGAAACTGTCGGGCAGCATCACGCGCCGGACGACAGAGCAGGACACGTCGCCCTCGTTCCACTGGTCGCCCGCTAGGCCCGCTGCCATTTCCATGTAACCGCGCAGGATCACGTGGAGGCCATTCAGGCGCTCGCAGCTGCGGCTGTTCATCTTGTGCGGCATCGCGGAGGACCCGACCTGGCCGGGCGCGAAGCCTTCGCTGGCAAGCTCGTGGCCGGCCATCAGGCGCAGCGTCTTCGCGAAGCACGACGGGCCGCTGCCGAGTTGGTACAGCGCGCTGACGATTTCAAAGTCGAGGCTCCGCGGGTACACCTGGCCCACGTTCTCAAACACGCGGGGAATGCCGAGGTGCGCGAGCACGCGCTGCTCGAGGGCGGCCACCTTCGCGGCGTCGCCAGCGAAAAGCGTAAGCTGGTCGAGCTGCGTGCCGACGGCGCCTTTGAGCCCGCGGACGGCGTAGGTGTTGAAGCTCTGGTCCACGCGGTCGATGCCGCGAAGCAGGTCTTCCCCGAACATCGCCAGACGCTTGCCGAAAGTGGTGGGTTGCGCGGCGACGTTGTGCGTGCGCGCGGTAAGGACGATGGCGCGGGTCTCGTCGGCGCGGCGGGCGAGCGCGTTTGCGGCGGCCACCGCCTTTTTGCGGGTGAACTCAAGCGCGTGGTATACCTGGAGCTGTTCCACGCTCTCGGTCAGGTCCCGGCTCGTCAGGCCCTTGTGTATGTGCTCGTGCCCCGCCAGATCGCAGAACTCCTCGATGCGTGCCTTCACATCGTGCCGCGTCACCTGTTCGCGGTTGCGGATGGAGGACAGATCGACGTTGTCCTTGGCCCGCTCGTAGGCGGTGATGGCTTCAGCCGGAATGTTCAGGCCGAGGTCGCGCTGGGCCTTGAGGATGGCGATCCAGAATTCGCGTTCGAGGACGATGCGGCCGCGGGCGCTCCAAATGGCCTGCATGTCACGGGAGGCATAGCGGCTGGCGAGTACGTTGGGAATCTGGTCCATGGCAGGGGGAGAAATCGGAAGGTTGTGCCTCCGGGCGACCCGGGGGCTGCTAAAGCGGGCGGGGATGGAGAACGGGCGGCCTAGCTCGCGCGCTGGATGCCCCACTTGGCGAGGAAATCCTGCACTTGCTGTTTCGCGTTGGCATCCGACGCCGGGTGGACGGCGCGGACCTTCAGGTAGCGGTCCTTCATCTTGAAGATGAACAGGTCACCTTCAGCCTTCTGGCGGGCCACGCTGGTCTCGTAATGGCCGGCCTTGCCCGGATACGTCGTGCCTTCGCGGACGAGGGTGGCCTCGCCGGTGGCGACAAACTTGCCGTCGTGTCGGTCGCCTACGTCCTTCTGGTGGTCCTTGAAGTGGACCTCAACATTGTCCTCCAGACTCGTCCCGCCCTTGGCCTGGTAGGTGTGAAGCGTGACGAGGGCGCGGCTCTGCGGGTGAACGTAAGAGAAACTGGTGTTGTTGCCGTCGTCGTCGAAGTAGGTGACGCGGACACGTACGAACTCGCCGATACGGCCCGGAAAGACCATGCTGGTTCCGCGCTGGATGAAAGAGTCCGTCGCGGCATCGTAGGTCCAGTTCGTGCGGGCGAGGATGCCCTTGGAACGGGTGCCGTTCTTATACTGGAAAATCTGGGTGGGCGCCGGCGTGGTGACGGGCTGTTCCGCAGGGGTGGCGGGCTTTTTCACATCCGGCGTGGCCGGAGTGGGCGCCACCACTTGCGCGGCGGAGGGGAGGGCACAGGCAGCGAGGGCCAAGGCGACGTACAGCAGGCGCTTCATAACAATGTCCGGAAAGGTTTGATTGGCGGCGGAATATGGCAGGTTTTTCCCCGCATTCCAAGCTCCGCCTTTGGGCTTCCACCACGGGAATCGCAGGGCGCTCTGGCATGCTTCCGCCACGCCGCCTTTCTGCGACGCCCCAGCGCAGCTCCCGTCGCCGGGCACCCGGGGTGGGGGACTGAGTGGGCGCCTCGACCCGTTACCGTGCGGCGACGAGCGAGGACGGGTCGAGGATCAGCGCGATCGTGCCGTCGCCCAGGATGGCGCCACCCGCCACACCCGGGAGCTGGTGGAACAGGTTCCCCAGGGACTTGATGACGACTTCCTGCTTGCTGACCATGTCGTCCACGAGCAGGCCGTAGAGTTTCCCGAAACTCTCGATAATCACCACGATGCCGTCAGTGACGCTCGTGATCTCGGTCGGGATGTTGAAGCGCTGATGCAGGCGGATGATCGGGACGGTCTTGCCGCGCAGGTCGAGCACCTCCGCACGCCCCTGGATCTTCGTGATCTGCTCCTTTGTGCAACGCAGCGCCAGGCTCACCGAGGTCGTCGGGAGGATGAACTTGTCCGCGCCCACGCGCACCACGAGGCCGTCAATGATGGCCATGGTGAGCGGCAGCTTGATCTTGAATACGGAGCCCTTGCCGAGTTCCGATTCGATCTCGATCGTGCCACGCAGCTTCTCGATGTTGCGCTTCACGACGTCCATGCCCACGCCCCGGCCCGAAACTTCCGTGATCTTCTCCGCGGTCGAGAAACCCGGCAGGAACAGGAACTGGTAAATCTCCTCGCGGGAGAACTGCTGGTTCTCGGGCACAAGGCCCTTGTTCCGCGCCTTGGCAAGCACCTTGGTCGTGTCGATGCCGCGGCCGTCGTCGCCGACCTCGATCACGATGTTGCTGCCCATGTGGTAGGCCTTCAGATAGAAGTTCCCCGTCTCCTCCTTGCCGCTGGCCACGCGGTCCGTGGGGTCCTCGATGCCGTGGTCAATGGCGTTGCGCACCATGTGAACGAGCGGGTCTCCAATCTGCTCCACCACGTTGCGGTCGAGTTCGGTGTCCTCACCTTCCACGTGGTAGTTGACCTTCTTTTTCATCTGGCGCGCGAGGTCGCGCACGATGCGGCTGGTCTTCTGGAAGGTCGGCTTGATGGGCACCATGCGGAGGGCCATCGAGGTGTGCTGCAGCTCTTTGGTGATGCGCGAAAGCTGGGCCAGGTTGCGCTGCAGGTTCGAGTTCTCCGTCGCCACTTCCCGCGCGCTTTCCTCAAGCTGGCTTTGCACGATCACGAGCTCGCCCACCGTGTCCATGAGGTTGTCGAGCTTCAGCGTGTTGACGCGGATGGTGGAGCGCTCGCCGGTGGCCTTGGCGGACGGTTCGCCCTCCGCAGCGGGGGCTTCCGCGGCGGCAGCAGGTTCGTCTGCGACCTCCACGGCGGCGCCATTTGCGCGGGAATCTCCAAAGAATGCGGCTTCCTGGGCGGTTTCCTTTGCAGCGGCCGCGGCAGACGGGGCGGCAGACGCCGTCTCGGTTGCCGCCGTTACTCCGCGCTGAAGCCCTTCCGCGGCAGCCTGCTTCACCTTCTTTATCAGGTGCGAGACGGGGACAATCTTGTCGGGCACCGCGCCCTTCTCAAGCGCATCGGTAATCTGGTGTACGAGTGCCTGGATCGCGTCGCGGCTTTGCAGAATGGCCGTGATCATCGCCGAATTCAGCACCAGCTTCGCGTTGCGCGCGTGGTCGAGGAGGGACTCGACTTCGTGGGACAACGCCTGGATCGGCACGAGGTGGAGGAACCCCGACACACCTTTGATGGTGTGGAACGAACGGAAAATGGAATTGAGGCTTTCCTTGTCGCGCGGGGAATTTTCGAGGACGAGCAAGGCGGCCTCAATCTGCTCCAGGTGGTCGAGCGCCTCGGAGTGGAACTCGGAAAGCAGTTCGGTATCGGCGCCAAGGTTCAGGTCCAGCAGGACGTCGACCTCACCGTCGAGGGCGCATCCCTGTTCAACGGCGTCCGTTGCCGCCGCGAGGGGCGCGGCTTCCGGGGCTGCAGGCGCGGCCGGGGCTGTTTCCAGGCCGGGCATTGGCGCAAATGCCGGGACTTCCTTGCCGGCCTTCAGGTTCGCCATGTGCTTCTCGGCCCAGGCGGAGAAGGCGGTGGCGTAGTCCAGTGTTGGCTGGTCCCAGGGCTTGCCCTGATCAAGCAGCGCGCCCAGGGCCGCGCGCAGGTTCTGCGCAGACTGCGCGAGCGAAGGGTTGCCGGCGCTGGTGTCGGCGAGGTCACCCGCGAGCGAGTAAGTGGGGATGAGGCCCTGATCCGTTCCCGCCTGGGCGAGTGAAATCTCGGTGGCGATGCGGCTTGCGGCGTCTTCGACGGCGTTGTCCGACGTCGCGCCGTGGGAAGCCACGGCTATCGGCCCCGCGTGCATGGGCGGGAACGGCCCGATCTCATCCTCCTGCCCTTGCCGGTAGGCCCGGATTGCAGCCTCCGCCCACGAAACAAACTGGGTGACGTAATCCAGGGTGGCCTGGTCGAAAGGCTGGCCTGCGTCCATCAGCGCATCCATCGCCTGCTGCACGTTGCTGACGGATTCGCCCACAATGGCGTCATCCACGCCGATCGGTTCGATCTCGCGCAACAGCGCGTACACCGGGACCATGCCGTCGTCCTTTCCCGGCTGCGCCAGAACCATCTCCGTGGCGATCTTGTTGAGCGTGGACTCAAGGTCGGTGAGCAGTTTTTCGCTGAGGGGCATGGTAGGGAAGGAGGTGGCTGCGATGGAGGGCGGCGCACGGAGCTCAGGCGGGGTGGTCGAGGAGTTCGCGTACTTTGCCCAAAATAGTGTTTAGGGAGAAAGGTTTCTGCAGGAGCACGCTGTCGCTCGGGAACGAGTAGAAAGAATCCAGCTCGTCGTCGTACCCGGACATGAAGAGGATCTTCATCTTCGGGTTCTTCTCGAGGAACTTGCTGGCGACTTCGCGGCCCGAAATTTTCGGCAGGACAATGTCGGTGATCAGGAGCTTGATCTCGTCCGCTTTGCCGCCAAACCGGTCAAGGGCGTCCTGGCCTTCGCCGGAGACGAGCACCTGATAGCCGTGCAGGCTTAGCAGGCCGGAAATGCAGTCGGCGAAGGTTTCATCGTCCTCGACAATGAGGACCGTCTCGTCCCCATGGGGCTCTGGAGTCGGTAGGGCGGGGGTGGCCGACTCGGCTTTCACCGGCTTGTTATCCGGCGCATGGTAGGCGGGCAGGTAGACGCGGAACGTCGTGCCTTCGCCCACTTTGCTCTGCACGTCCAGATAGCCACCGCTCTGCTTGACGATGCCATACACGACGGCGAGCCCGAGGCCCGTGCCCTTGCCCGCGGCCTTGGTCGTGAAGAAGGGCTCGAAGATGTGCGGCAGCACCTTCTCGTCGATGCCGTGGCCCGAGTCCGTGACGCTGATCGTCACATATTCGCCCGGGGCGCGCGGGTTCGGCGGGGGCGTGACGCCCGCTTCGAGCCGGTGCGTGACGTTCCGCACCTCGATCGTAATGTGGCCGCTGCCCGACATGGCGTCGCGCGCGTTGACGCAAAGGTTCACGAGTACCTGTTCGATCTGGCCGGGATCGACCTTTACGGGCTTCAGGTTCTCTTCGATCCGGATTTCCAGCTCGATGTTTTCGCGGATCAGCGGGTGCAGCAGTTTCTGCGTCTCCTGAATCGTCTCGCCCAGGTCCACAACCGTGGGGCTGTGGGACTCCCGGCGGCTGAACGTCATCAACTGGGAAACCAGGTCCGCTCCGCGCTGACCGGCGGTGCGGATGTTCTTGACGTACTTGTTGAAGGGCGAGTCCGGATCGAGCTTCAGCGACAGCAGGTCCGAATACGAGTTGATGACCGACAGCAGATTGTTGAAGTCGTGCGCGATACCGCCTGCCAGGCGCCCCACGGCCTCGATCTTCTGGCTTTGCCGGATGTTGTCCTCAAGGTTGCGCAGGCGCGTGATATCGCGCAGCACGAAGACCAGCCGGCGCAGCTGGCCGTCTTCCGCATGTACCGGGGAGACCGTCCACTGCGCGGTGAACTCCTGCTTGTCCTTCCGGTAATTGCACGTCTCGTTTTCGAACGGCACCCCGGCGCCAATCGAGTGCTTGAGCAGGCCCCGGAACGCGTTGTCCGTGCGTGGCCCGCTGATCAGGTCCAGCGTCCGGCCTACCGCTTCAACCTGCGGGTAGCCGGTGATCTTTTCAAACGCGGCGTTGGCGTAAATGATGCGTGGGTTGCCTTCGGAAAGGTCGGCGTCCGTGATGATGACGGCGTCTTCCAGCGACGCGAGCGCCGTGGCGAGGATGCGGTTGTTTTCCTCAGCCTCGTAGTGGTCCGTGATCTCGTTGAACACAACCACGTAGCCCGTGTTCTGTCCTTCCGGATCGCGGAGCGGTGTGCTCTTGAGGCTCAGGATGCGGGCAGGTTGGCCCGGCTGGTTGAGCTGGAGCGGGCGGGACCTCGCCTTTTCAAAGGATTCACGGAACAGGAAACTGTAGATGTCCGGGATCTTCTCGTTCGTGTCCCGGTAGGAGATGTGGACGACCTGTGACAGCGCTTTGCCCTCCGCAAGCTTCCGTTCGAGGCTCAACAGGCGCTCGGCTTGAGGGTTCAGGTAAGTGATGAGGCCCTGGTTCGTCGTGGCCACGACCGCGTCATGCAGGCTTCCCAGCGTGACGGCAAGCCGGTGCTCGCTTTCCTTGAGTTTCCTGTCCATCTGGGCCTTGTAGATGGCCATCTGGATGGTGATCAGGACTTCCTTTTCGCGCAGCGGCTTGAGGATGTACGCGAACGGGGCCGTGCGCTTGGCGCGCTCAATCGTGTAATCGTCCGAATAACCCGTCAGGTAGATTATCGGAAGATCCTGCTCCCGCGCGATCACGTCCGCCGCCTCCACGCCGTCCATGGTGCCCTTGATGTTGATGTCCATCAGCACGATGTCCGGCTTCAGTTCCCGCGCCCGGTTCAAAGCGTCCTCGCCTGTCTCAGCGACAGCAACGACCTCGTGCCCCGCCGTCAGAAGAATCTTCTTCAGGATGTAGGCGGAGTTCAGGTCGTCCTCTACGATGAGGGCTTTGATGTTTTTCATCGCGGCGGTTGCGCGGGGTTAGGCAAACACCATAAGGCGTTGATCGAGCGGGTCCACTTGATTGTGTTCCCTGATTTTGTATAACGTCTGCTCCGTGAGCAAGGCACCTTCTGGAATAAGTAACAGGCCGCCGGGGCTGTAAATCCCCCGCGCCAGCACCATGCCCGGACGCAGTTCCGAGAAAAGGACTTCCCGCACCGCCTTGGGCAGGGCCGCCAGCCGTGTGACCTTCAGGAAGAGGCGCACGGCTTCCGGGTCAAAGGCTTTGCCCGACTGCTCCACAATCGCCTCCAGGGCGGGGTCGCGGTCGAGACCCGACTCAACGTAGTAAACCGCTACGGCAAGGAAGCGCGCCGGCCGGGGAATCATTTCCGCGGCAAGCCCGTCGGGAAAGCCTTGGCCGTCCCAACGCTCGTGGTGCGCCCGGATGGTCGCTCCGACCTCCTGGAGGTTGTCCACAAACCCGGCGAGCGTCTGCCCGTAAACCGGGTGGTGCTGTATGAGCGCTTCCTCCCGCTCCGTGAGCGTCTCGGGGCTCTTGAAATAGCGCGACAGCACTTCACGGGAAATGCCGATAAGCCCGATATTTTGCAGCCAAGCCGCGACTTTCAGGACGCGCTGCTCCGTTTCATCAAGGTGCCCGCTGTCGCAGATCAACTGGCAGATATCAACGATCGCCTTCGTCTGGGCACCGAGGATCGGGTAGAACGTCGAAATGAGGCGGTAACAAAGCTCGATCGAGTGGTCGAAATTGCGTCTCAGCGCTTCCTGCGCCACTTCCGACTCGGTTTTCTGCTGCGAGATTTCCTGGATGCGGCGGCGCAGTTCCTCGTTCGCGGCTTGAAGCTGCGTGTTGAGCTTCAGCGTGTCGGCCTGAAGGCGCTCATTGGCCTCCATCAGCACGTACCGCTGATACGCGTTCCGGAGCGTCGCCACGAGTTCCTCCCGGATCCACGGCTTCGCCAGGAAACGGAAGATTTCGCCCTTGTTGACGGCATCAATCACCGTCTTGAGCGTGAGGACACCTGTAATCAGGATGCGGCTTGCGCTCGGCTGGAGCTTCTTCGCCTCCGCGAGGAATTCGAGACCCGTCATCTCTGCCATACGCTGGTCTGACAAGATGACGGCAAAGGGTTGTTCCTTCAGTTTTTCCAACCCCTCCACCGGGCTGTTCACCGTGACCACCTGGTAGCCTTCCTGCGCAAGCGTCTCGCGGAGCGCGAGGAGGATGATTTCCTCGTCATCCACGACCAGCACGGGAAGGTTCGGGGGATTCTCGCTCATTGCCTGGGGGGCACAGCCCGGCGCCGGGCGGGCGGGGCTGGGATTCCTGAATCGGTGGGGGTGAAGGGTAGGGGAATCAGAACGTGTCTGGACCGGCTTTTATTTTCGGAAAACGGGTTCGTTAGGACTCGCGCTTAGAGCTTGGAAATCAACTGCCCAAGTTGTTTTACGACCTCCCTGTCCATCGTGCTCTCGTCGAGCAGAAGATCAACCTTATTCCGGGTTAGGGAAGGCAACTGATCCAGGGGGCGGGAAAGCTCGCGCAGCACGATTTTCATGCCCGAGTAATCCCGGTGAATGTGGTCGAGCAGCGGCTCCACCGAGGCATCCTGACCAACGTCGAGCGCCAACACGATGTGTGGGAGCATTTCGGCCGTTTGCAGGTACTTCTTCACGTGGGTGAGCTGGTCGAACGTGATAACCTCCCACTCCTGCTCCCGGAGCTGTTGCACGAGGTCGAAATTCTCGGGGTCCTGCGCCGCATAGACCAGGAATGACGGGCGCCGGTGATCGGACGTTTTTGCGGGGGTCTGCGGCTCCTCCGCTTCCGCCATTTCGGTGAAATCGGCCAGGGGCAGGTAGATGAAGAACGTGGTGCCTTGGCCTTTCACGGAATGCACACCGATGCGGCCCTTGTTGTTCTCAACAAACAGGCGGGCGTTGTACAGGCCAAACCCGGAGCCTTTGGTGGCCTCCTTGGTCGTGAAGAACGGGTCGAAAATCTTCGTCAGGTGTTTCTCGTCAATACCGGAGCCCGTGTCGCTGAAATGGATCTCCACGCCTTCGCGCTCCACGCACAGCGTCCCCACATGCGCCTTCTCCAGCACGACGTCCCCGGGCCGCACATGGCGGACGCTGATGGAGATTTCGCCCGTCTTGTTCATGGCGTCGCGCGAGTTGATGCACAGGTTCAGCAACATCTGGCGGAACGCCACGTCGTCGAGGTACACGGGCAGGTCCTCTTCCGTGAACGTGGTTTCGATCTTCGTGCTCTTGGGGAACACGATCCGCACCAGGTCCATCTGGTCTTTGATCAGCGTCTCGATGTTGTGGTAATTGCGCTGGCCGGCGAGGTCGCGGTTCAGGTCTATGATGCGGCGCACGAGCTTCTGCGCCTGCATGGAGCTCTTTTTGATCTGCCCCATGCCCGCATACATGGAGTTGTTCGGGTCCATCGTGTCGTAATACAGTTCCGACAACGAGTAGATGCCCGCCATGATGTTCGAAAAGTCGTGAACCAGCCCCGAGGTAATCGTCGCGAGGCTCTCCTTCCACGCGGAGGAGGTGAGGCGGGCCTCGGCGATGGACTGGCGCGTGATGTCCAGCCACACGCCTTCGTAGCCGAGCAGCAGGCCCGTCGGGCTGAAGAGGGGCGTGCGCACGTCGAGCAGGTACACGAACGTGCCGTCAATGGGGTGCTTGACGCGGTAGGTCAGGTTGAAGGTCTTCTTCTCTTTCGAATTCTTCTCCAGTTCCTGCAGGAAGAAATCGCAGTCCTTGTCGAAAAGCAGGCCAAGGAACGCCGCTCCGCTGCGCAGCAGGCTCTGCGAGGGCTGGCCAAATTTTTCCTGAAAACCGGGACCAATGAAGGAGAAGGAAAGGTCCGGACGCTGGCCGAAAAACACGCCCGGGAAGTGGTGCATGTAGTTCTCAAGCCGGCTTTCCGCCGTAATTAGCCGGAGCGCCATCTGCGCCATCCCTTCCGGGTGCGCCGGAAAGTCCATCAGCGACGACTTTTGCAGCTCGCGGAAGGGAGCCAGCGAGGGCGTAAGCGTCGCATACACGAGCTCCCCACGCGTCATGTGGTGGAGGCACAGGCCCGTCGGAGCCGCCTTGTCGCCCTCGATCCACGGCAGGAAGGTCGGTTCCGGGCTGTTTGCCCAGTCCGCCGGAACAAGGTCGGCCCAGCCTGCGTTGATGCCCACGAGCACGTCCCGGAACGCGCGCCCGCAGATGTCCCGGTGTGGGTAGCCGATGCGGTCCGCCGCATCCGGGTCCGCCTGTAGGATCAGCCCTGCCGCGTCGAGCACGAACTGGCAGGTCTTGAACTGGGGGATCAACGAGACTTCCGGTTTCATGGGGCGGGGGGGGACGTCTCGATTTGCCGGACGGCCTGCAGGACGGCGTCAGCCATCCGCGGAAGGGGGACCATCCGTTCCGCTGCGCCCAGTTCAAAGCACGCTTTGGGCATGCCGTAAACCACGCACGTTTCTTCAGACTGCGCAAAAGTCCGCGCGCCGCGCTGCTTAAGCATCAGGAGCCCTTCCGCGCCATCCTTGCCCATCCCTGTCATCACCGCGCCGACGGCGAAGCCTTTTGCCAGATCCGCCGCCGACTTGAACAGCACGTCCACCGCGGGACGCTGGTGCCACACCATAGGCCCCTGCTTGAGCGAGACCCGGTACGCTCCACCCGTCCACGAAAGCACCATGTGAAAGTTGCCCGGCGCAACGAGCACAAGCCCCGGCTCCACCTTGTCCCCGTCCACGGCCTCTTTCACGCGCAGCGCGCAAAGGGAATCAAGCCGGCGTGCGAAGGCGCCCGAAAAATACGCGGGGATGTGCTGGACGACGCAAATGCCCGGCATATCCGCGGGCAGCGCCGTCAAGACGTCCTTCAACGCCTCCGTCCCGCCCGTGCTCGCGCCAAGCAGCACGATCTGACGCGGGTGGTACTTGTGGGGAGGTTCGTCGTCGTGGGTCACGGGCGCCGCAGGTCTCAACGGGGAGACGATCGAGGTTCCAGGGCGTGTGGGCACCGGGGTGACTTTGCCCGTCGGCGTCGCGCCCTTTTTGTTCGGCGCCGCAGGCGTGCTCGCCGGTTTCCGCGGAAGCCTCCTGGAAAGCGCCGCCGCCTTCACTTTCTGCACGAGCTGGGGACCAAGGTCGCCAACCGAGAACGAGCCGTCCGGCTTGCCCAGCACGTCGACCGCGCCGAGCCCCAGGGCCTCCATCGCCACTTCGGACCCCGCCTGCGAAAGAGAACTCATTACCACCACCGGGATCGGGTGGTGCTCCATCAGGATCTTCAGGAACGTCAGCCCGTCCATGCGCGGCATTTCAATGTCCAGCGTCAGGACGTCCGGCTTGAGTTCCAGGATCTTGTCCCGGGCAAAATACGGGTCAGGCGCGGAGCCGACCACTTCAAGGTCGGGATCGTCGTTGAGAATGCGGGTGACCATCTGCCGGACGACAGCGGAGTCGTCGACGATCAGCACGCGTGTCTTCTTCTTTTCCGGCAGCATTGCGGCGCGGTGCGCGGGAATCAGGGTTTCTTGTAAATGGCGGGCTTGATCATCTTGAGGGGGTGCTTAATGCCCGTCAAACTTTCAGCATGCCCGATCATCAGATACCCGCCGGGCACGATATACCGCGCCAACCGGTTAACGAGATCCTCTTGGGTCGGGCGGTCAAAGTAGATCATCACGTTCCGGCAGAAGATGACCTGGAACGGCTCCCGGAACGGGAACGATGGGTCCATCAGGTTCAGGAGCTGGAAAGTCAGGTTCTGCCGCAGCTGTGGTTTCACCCGGTAGTAGCCTTCCCACCGGCCTTGCCCCTTTTGAAAATACGTTTTCAGGAGGTTTTGCGGCATTTTTGACACCCGGTCCTCCGCGAATATCCCGTCCGAGGCCTTCTGAAGGACCTTCGACGAAATGTCCGAGCACTCAACGTGCCACCGGTTGTTCAGGCCCAGGCTTTCCGCAAGGCTGATGGCGATCGAGTAGGGCTCCTCGCCGGAGGAGGACGCCGCACTCCAGACCCGGAACTGCTGCGAGGTCTTTGCGAGCTCGGGCAGGACCGTGTTGACGAGGAACTCAAAATGCACGTTCTCGCGGAAAAAGAACGTGTGGTTCGTGGAAATCGCGTCAATCAGGTTGCCCAGCTCCTCTTCGCCCGACGGGCTCTGCAGGTAGTCGCAATAGGCTTTGAACGAGGGAAGATTGCAGGCGCGCAGGCGCTTCGAAAGACGCGCCATCACCAACTCTTTCTTGTTCGGCCCAAGGTTTATCCGGCTGTGCTGGTAGACGAGTTGCCGGATGAACTCGTACTCCTTCTCGGATATCATTGGGCCGGTGTGGACGACCGGGGGAGGGGTATTGTCAGGCCAGAGCTGCATGTACAGGATTCTTTCGACCGCTGGTTCTCAAGTTCAAGGGGGTACAGTCTTTTTTGGTGCCAGACAGACCGTGTTCATTGTGAGGACATTGCGTAAAAAGACCACCAAAAACCGCAACGGCGCTGCAACCGCTGTCACATTATCCTTGTCTTCGGTACTGGAGGGTTTCTTGGGCTTGCTCCCGCGCCAGATTCGGGTCATGCTGGCTGAGCGCGTTCACCGCACCCTTCCACCCAGGCAGGCGCGCCTTCGTTCCTCCCTCTTTTTCCCCGAGGTCTCCCATGGAACACCTTCTGACGGATCCCGTGTTCAGGATGGCGTGCCAGCAATTTGACGCCGTTGCCGACATGATGGGAATGGACCCTCAGGTGCGCGAGCGCGTGAAGTGGCCCAAGCGGCTGATCACCGTCTCGGTGCCTGTGCGGATGGACGACGGCGCCGTCCGCGTGTTTACGGGCCACCGCGTACAGCACCACCTTACCCTCGGGCCCACCAAGGGCGGCCTGCGCTATTCTCCGGACGTTGCGATTGGCGAAGTCGCGGCGCTGGCGATGTGGATGAGCTGGAAATGCGCCCTCGTGGGCCTGCCTTACGGCGGCGCCAAAGGCGGCGTCGCCTGCGACCCGCGCCGTTTGAGCCTGCGCGAACTCGAAGGCGTTACCCGGCGCTACACGAGTGAGATGATCCCGTTCATCGGGCAGCAGGTGGACGTCATGGCGCCGGACCTTGGCACAAACGAGCAGGTCATGGCCTGGATGATGGACACCTACTCAAACCACGCCGGCTACAGCGTGCCGGGCATCGTCACCGGGAAACCCCTGCACCTCGGGGGCTCAGCAGGCCGTCGTGAGGCCACGGGACGCGGCGTCGCGTTCCTTGTCTCGCGCGTGATGGACCGCCTGAAAATGCCCACCAATTCCCGCGTCATTGTCCAAGGCTTCGGCAACGTCGGCAGCTACGCCGCCCTGGGGCTTGCCCGCCACGGCGCCCGCATCGTGGGCGTGTCCGACGTCATCGGCGGCATTTATAATGAGAACGGGCTGGATCTGCAAAAGCTTCAGGAGCACCTCCGGCGCACAGGCTCGGTGAGCGGCTTTCCGGAAGGGCAGGGGATGCCAAACGCGGCGCTCCTGGAACAGGACTGTGACATCCTCATCCCCGCCGCGCTGGAACGCGTGATCACGCAGGAAAACGCACCACGCCTCAAGTGCCGCGTCCTTGCCGAAGGCGCCAACGGCCCCACGACGCCCGAGGCCGACGCGATTCTCGAAAGCCGCGGCGTTTTCCTCATACCCGACATCCTCTGCAACGCCGGGGGCGTGGTGGTGAGCTATTTCGAGTGGGTGCAGGATCTCCAGAACTTCTTCTGGAGCGAAGTCGAGGTCTTTGACCGTCTCTACCGCCTCCTCGAATACTCCCTGAACCTGGTCCTCAAGGAAGCCGCGGAGCGCCGCATCAGCCACCGTTCCGCCGCCCTGCGCATCGGCATCTCCCGCGTCGCCGAAGCCAAAATCAGCCGCGGCTTGTTCCCGTGATATCGTTCCCGGGGGCCCGCAGCCGTGCCTCGATGAAGCCCCGGATTTCCTCCAGGGCCCGCGGGGTATCGGGATCGTGCAGGAGCATGTGGTAGGACTGCGGGAAATAGGCGCTGGCCTTTTCGCACGTTATCCGCGTGAACCACGCCACCGAATGCTCCGGGCGGATGAAAACATCATCCCCGGCGTACATCAGGAGCGACGGCACACGCAGGCGCTCAGGCGCCACGGCCGCCCCGGCAATCAGCCGCTCCAGCATTTTGTAGAACCGCAACGTGTAGCCCGGGCCCCGGTACGGCGGCTTCGACACCTTCTCCTGCCACGCGGCATCCCGCGACACATGTCCCGGCGGCTCCTTTTTCTTGCGGCTTCCCACAAAAAAACGGCGCGGCAGGCGCACCCAGGGGGCCGCCCGCATCAGGATTCGCGCAATAAACTCCTGCCACGGCGGCGTCGTGAGCCTCACGCAAACCACGGGTGAAAGGAAAAGGTGCCCGGCCGCCGCCACGCCCTCTGGACGCTCCACGGCTAGGTTCAGCAGGAGAAGCGCCCCCATGCTCTCGCCCACCCAGAAAACCGGAACATCCCCAGCCCTGTCGCGCACCCATCCGCCAAAGGCCAGGGCGTCCTCAAACAAAAGCTCCACCCTCTCGACATCCCCACGCCTCCCCGGACGCGGGTCCCGGGCCTGCCCCCGCAGGTTTGGCGCGTACACGGCCCCGCCCAAGCAGGCCAAATGGCATCCCAGCGGCTCGAAATCCTCGGCCATGCCGCCCATCCCGTGGAGGCAGATCACCACAAACCGCGGCCGTCCCGCGGGCTGCCAGCTCAGGCCCCCCAGCCTGAGCCCGTCCAGCGCGCGCCAGTCCAAGGCCTCTCCTTTGCGCCCCTCTTTCGTGTTCCCGGTCCCCTCCATACGTCTCACACGGGAGTGACAGGTATTCCCGCCGCACGTCAAGTCCCGTCCCCCCTCCACGCCCGCCCAGCCCCCCCCCGTCTATCTGATTTCCACCCCTTGACGCCCGCCGAATAACGATGGATTAATCCGGTTGTTAAAGCGGCGATATGATATTGAGTGCTCGTTTTTGCAAATCGCCTGAAGTAACGAGAGCGCCCTCATTGATATGATACCGCTATATCAATTAGAATTCCGCTGGAATTGTGGCTTTTTGATAAAGCTCTATCATTTTCTTTGACAGTGATTTACGTTGACTCAATCCCCAATCTTACGAAAATAGAAATAGCAAAGCGCGGAAGATAACGAGGTCCCGTTCTTATCACCCCTATCCCCCATTTCCCAATGCGAGACACCCGCCAACGCCAGGCCATCCGCGATGCGTTTGCCGCAGCTGGGCGACCGCTTCACCCCAAGGAGATCCTCCAACTGGCTAGCAAATCGATACCCTCGCTTGGCATAGCCACCGTCTACAGGAACCTTCGCCTGATGGTGGAACAGGGCGAGGTTGAAGAAGTTCCCCTTCCGGGCCAGCCGCCGAGATACTGCCCCCCACGGACCACCAACAACATCGTCTTCCTGTGCGAGAAGAGCGATCGCGCCTTCTGTATCCCGACCGACGGCTTCGAACTCCCACAGCTTCCGGACGGCTTCGTGCCCCGTCGCTGGGAACTCGTCGTATACGGGGACGCCCATGCCCCCAAAGTCATCAACCCTGCTGCCCGCATCTCGAAGGTGCGCCGGAATGGTAAGATTGTAAAAGGTAAATGAAAGCCTGCGCGGGCGGCGTCTTGGTGGCTCCGGTGATTTTGAGTAACCTTTTTCACCCTGCCGTTGAGGGATAACAGCAACCCTTGCGGCAGGTTTTTTTTGCGCTTAAAGCATCAGGTGGGCGGGCGTCATTTTTGACGCGCTCTGGGCTGGCGCTCCCGTTTTCCCGCGGCTAACTTGCCGCCCATGAAGACCCCCGATTCGCGCACACCCGTCACCGTGCTCACCGGTTTTCTCGGTGCGGGAAAGACCACGCTCCTGAACAACCTGCTGAAACAACAGGCCGGGCAGCGCGTCGCCGTCATCGAGAACGAGTTTGGGGAAGTCGGTATCGACAACCAGCTCGTCGTCGGGGCGGAGGAGCAAGTCCTGAACGGCTGCATCTGCTGCACCGTCCGCGGCGACTTCATCCGCGTCTTGCAGGAATTCCGGGAAAAGGGGCAGCGCTACGACTATATCCTCATCGAAACGACGGGGCTCGCGGACCCCACACCCGTCGCGCAAAGCTTCCTTCTCGACGAGACCCTGCAACAACATTACCGGCTCGACGGCATCGTTACCCTCGTTGACGCCGTCAACCTGGAGCGCCACCTCCACGACAACGAACAGGCGCAGAAGCAGGTCGGTTTTGCGGACGTCCTGTTGCTCAACAAGGTTGACCTCGTGTCCCCTGCCGAAGCCACCCGGATCGAACGTCGGCTGCGCGACATCAACGCCAACGCCCGCATCTTCCGCACAAAGAACGCCGAGATCGCGGCAAAAGACGTCCTTTTGATCGAGGCCTTCCAGCTTGAGCGCGCCCTGGAGCTCGATCCCGAGTTCAATACGCCCGAGCACCCGTTCACGTGGGCCGGCCTTTACCAGCTTGAGAAATCCGCCTACCGGCTGGAAATCGCGGCAGCGGCTGCCGACCACGACCATGCCTGCGGCCACGCGCACGCCCAGGAAGGCTGCTGCCACGGCGACAGCCACGACCATCAAGGCTGCTGCCACGGGGAACGCAAGGACGAGGCTTGCTGCAAGGACTCCGGGCCTGACCACGGGCCTGCTGGCGGGTGCGACGCTGACCACGCGCACGGTGAGTGCTGCCACGGTAAAGGTTGCTGCGGCCACGCGTTCCGCCTTGCGGTGGTGCCCGTGAAAAACGACTCCGAGAAAGCCTGGCAGCAGGCGATGCTCCAAGGCGAAGCCGTGTTTTCCACCGCGCTCGTGGAGTCCGCCCCCGGCGAAGCCCTCAAGCCCGGGTCACTCCGCGCCCTAAGCCTGCCTGAGGACAAGAACGCGTTTGTCCTCGAAATCGACAAGCCCGGGTACTACGGCATCCTTGCCGACCACGATCCCACCGTTCACGGCGGCGGCCTCTTCCGCGGCGAATACCGCGTGCGCCCCACGCGTACCGCGCGCTTCCGGCACACGCACAAGCACGACGACCGCGTCTCCACATTCTCACTACAAGTGGACGGTGACGTGGACCTCGACAAGGTGAACACGTGGCTTGAGAAGCTCCTGGCTGAGCAGAGCTCCAAGCTCTACCGCATGAAGGGCTTCCTTGCCATCAAGGGCCTCGACAAGCGCTACCTTTTCCAGAGCGTCCACATGCTCTACAGCGGCGATATCGACCGCCCCTGGGGAGCGGAGCCTCGCCGCAACACCGTCGTGTTCATCGGCGAAGACCTCGACCGCGCCGCGCTGACCCGCGGCTTCCTCGCCTGCCTGGCCTAAGCGGGCTGGTCCAATCACGCCGCCCGACGCAGCGGCAACACATCCAGCACCCGTGCGACCGTCTCCGGTTGAACGGGCATCAGGAGGAACGCGTTCGCTCCCGCGATATCCGCCGCGTGCCGCTGCCGCTCGGAAAGGGACGGCGCCACGGCGACCACAAACCGCAGGGGCGCGGCCCGGCGGGCTCCCTGTAACTTCAGCAGGTTCTCCACCGTCACGCCGTCCATGACGGCGAAGATAACCTCTGCGGGCCGGCGGCTCGCGCTCAAGGCGGCATCGAGCGGGATCACGCGGGAGGGGACACCCGCCGCAGCCAGGATGTCCGCCAGTGCTTCGCTGTCGTCCGTGGCTCCGGATAAGCAGGTGATCTCCAAGGATTCGGTTATGGCCATTTTTCGCGAAGCCGCCGGACCCCATTGTCCTGCGGCTCGGTTTCGGGCAATCAAGCCCTTCCCCCGGTTCCGTGCAAACGGGGCCTCGCACCTTCCCGCGCAAATCAGCGGAAGTCTGCCGCAGGCCGACGCGGGTCCCTGATGGCAGGCTCCTGCCCCTCCCGTACGCCCGCGCCCCGGCAGGTCTGGCTCACGCCTGCCAATCTGGTCGGGTTCGTCCTTTACAGCCTTGCGCCTGAAGTGTTACTGGAAACACCTAGCGCCCGCCCAGCCGGGCGCCGCGGCCACTGCGAGCCGCTGATTTAAAACCACATGAGCGAATATACGATCATCGGTGGCGATGGACGGGAATATGGTCCCGTGCCGCTGGAGCAGCTCCGGCGCTGGGTGCGTGAGGGACGCGTGAACTCCCTCACCCAGGTGCGCGTTGACGCCGGTGCCTGGCAGCGGCTCAGCCAGTTGCCGGGCTTTGGCGATACGCCCGCACCGATGCCGTTGAGCGCCCCGCCCCGGATCGTCCCGTCCCTCGATGCGCCCGTTCAGGTGCCGACGCCGCAGGAGCCGCAGCCCACGGGCCATACCATGCCCGGCATCAAGCCGGAGACCTATCTCCTGCCCTCCATTTTCGCCACGCTCTTCTGCTTCGCTCCCGTCGGCATCGTTGCAATCATCTACGCATCGCGGGTGGAGGTCCTTTTTAAAAACAGGCAGTACGACGAGGCCTTTGCCTACGCGGCCAAGGCTCGCGCCTGGTGCTGGCGCGCCGTCATGTGTCTTTTCGCCATCATCGCGATCGTGCTCGTTGGCTTCACCGCGCGGGTGTTTGGCTAGGGCCAATCGACATATGGGTTACAGCCACAGGAGGGCGGAGGCGAGGTAG
>CAZQIE010000006.1:0-70997 GCA_964593675.1 uncultured Opitutales bacterium | reverse complement strand
CCTCGCCTCCGCCCTCCTGTGGCTGTAACCCATATGTCGATTGGCCCTAGCCTGGGCACGGGCCGTGGGTGAGTTTGGTGCGACGATCATTTTCGCGGGAAACCTGCCGGGCCGAACGCAAACGATGACCTTGGCGATCTACGTGGGCTTCGAAAGCAACGTGCAGCGCGCGCTCGCCCTGTCGGTCGTGCTCCTCCTGGTGGCGTCGGTGGTGCTTATTTTCCTCCATACCGTCCACCGCGGGGCCGCGAGCCAGGAGAGCTAGGGCGGTTCCGCTTCAGGTCGTCGCACAAAGCGGCCTGGCTTTTGACTCCGCGCCGACGCGAGGAGGGGGCATCCGCGCTCGCCGCAGCGTCGGCGTAAACGGCGGCTTGAGTTGAAGTGCTTGAGGGCGGAGCAAAAGTGGCCAAGGGCTTCGCGCGAACCGCACAGCAGGCGGGCTAGGAAGCCGTAAGGAGCAGGCCAGGCGGAGCAAAAGCGAGCAGATGGAACCGTGATTGCAGGTTGGCAAGGGTTCTGCTAGATCAACGGACATCATGAAATGCGTGAGCACAATCCACCCGCGAAAGCGTGTCCGAAATAGGGACGCCGCGGTGGCCTGTGCCACGGGGCTGCAGACGCAGGTGCGCTGTGGCCGATGGCACGGTTAAGCCGCGGTGGAGAGCCGGTGCGGGCGTAGCCCCCGGCAAGCTCCAAAGCCCCCGGCGAGCGGGGGACGAAGGCGCCGAAGGACGGCCCTTCCCTTACGACGCGCGAGGCTGGCCTGCGTCCATCTCCCAAGGCCAGCGCACAATCCTGACGGGTTACGTTTCATGACTGCGACACTTTCACTTTCATTCGGCTCCATCGCGTTTTTCGGGCGGTCCCTTGCCGACTACCGGGCCATGTTCGGCCTGAGCGACAGCGACCTCCGGGGCATGCGGGTACTGGACTGCGGGGCGGGCGCCGCGAGCTTTGCGGCCGAGGCTCCACGGGCCTGCGGGGCGCGCGTGACGGCGGTGGACCCTTATTATGGCCGGTCGGAGGAGACCCTGCGGGCGCTCGGCGAAGCTGACCTGCGGACGGTGCTGACGGAAGCACGGCGCAAGCCGCAGCTCTTCTCGCTGGAAATGCCCGGGGACTTCGACGAACTCGAGGCCAAGCGGCGGCGGGCGCTGGAAGGCTTCCTCGCGGACTACCCGGCGGGCCTGGCGCAGGGGCGCTATCGGGCCGGCGAGCTTCCGGAGCTTCCGTTTGCAGACGGCACGTTCGACCTGGCGCTCTGCGGCCATCTGCTGTTCACGTACGCCGACCGGCTCGACGTCGAGTTCCACAGGCTTGCGCTGCTCGAACTGGCGCGGGTCGCGCGGGTAGTCCGGGTGTATCCGCTTGTGGATCTGAGCGGCACGCGGCATCCCGACCTTCCCAGGCTTGTCGAGGAACTGACTTCGGCGGGCATCCGGGTGTCGGTACGGGAGATCCCGCGGCCCGTGTTCAAGGGAGCCAGCGAGCTGCTGGTGCTGCGGTCCTACCCGCGGTAGGCAAAGCCACGGAGAACACCTTTATGATAACCTTTTCTCACAGCGACCCTGAAAGCGTGGGCGGCTTGTGGCGCCGGGGCACCTGTGCCCTCGCGCTGCGGGCGGCCCACAGAAGAAGAGGGCGAAACGGCGACAGCTACTTGGCCGCCAACGCCTGGACGAGTGCCGGTTCCGCGGCGAGGATCTGCTGGGCTTTCGCCTCATCCCCGTCCGACAGTGCGAGCACGGCGCGGACGTATTCACCGCGCAGGGCTTCGAGGGACGCGCGCAATTCCGCGGCAGGGCCAGCCGCTGCGCCGCTTTCCGACTTTTCGAGAATTGCGCGGGTGATGGCGTTGTTTTTCGCCCGGCCCACGGCAGCGGACACGAGGTCGCGCAACTGTGCGAACTGGCCCGGCCACTCGTGGTCCCGCAGGTAATTCTTAGCCTGCGTATCGAGGCGCGGCGGGCTTGTCATGCCGCGGCGTGCTGCTTCCTCGTTGGCGACCTGCTGGGCCATGAGCGGGATATCGTCCCGGCACTTCGACAGCGGAGGCACGGCGACTTCGGCCACGCTCATGAGCAGGTAAAGGCCTTCGTCGAGCACGCCCTTGTCGTAAAGGTTGTCCAACCCGTCGGGCAGGCAGAAGATGAAGCGGACGGTCTGCTTGATGCCTTTGAACGGCCCATCCTTTTTCGCCAACTGGTGAAGGAGCTTCTGCTGCGCGAGCTGCAACCCCGCGAGCTCCAGCACGACGAGCGTCAGGCGGTCCGTCTTTTCCTGCTCTGCATTCGTCAGGATCGTCTGCAGGGCTTCCTGCGAGACGTGGGCGTTGTCGAGCATCAGGAACGCGTGCGGTTCCGGCAGGTCGAAGCCCTGGATGTCTTTGCAGATGCGGGCAAAGTGGGTGCCCTCGTTGCCGGCGAGCGCTAGGGCCGTGCGGAACGTCCGCATGCTGTAGAGCTTTTGGGCGAATTCCTGACTGCGCGCATCTTTGCACGGGAAGCTGCGGAAATCGAAAGGCAGGCTCGGGTTGCGGAATTCCTTGTCCGAGGCGCCATCGTCGGTCGCGATGGGCGAAGCCGTCTTTTCCCCACCTGCTTCCGGTTTCTCAAGAAGCTTGGCGGTGCGCTTGAGCAGCGAGAAAACGTTGAGGGGCTTGAGGAAGACGCCGCCGACGCCCTCGCGGATGAGGTCGCGGATGGTGTCATTATCCAGATAGCCGGAAACCATGATCACGGGCACGCCGGGCTGGATTTCCTTCAGCTCGCGGATAAAGACTTCGCCCGTGATGCCGGGCATCTGCTGGTCTGTGACGACGAGGTCGTACTGGAACTCACGCGCCAACGCGAGAGCCCGCTCGGGGTCGCGCTCCGAGGTCACCTCGTAACTGGCTTGGCTGAAGATGTCCGTCAACAGGCTGTTGAAGTCGGCATCATCATCCAGAATGAGTATTCGCTTGCCCATGCCGGCAGGAGCCCCACGGCTCGCGCCGACGGGGCTGAAAACCCTTAATGTCCAATATGAACGGCACGGTTACAAGAAAAACCGGAGGAGCCTGCTCACGCCGGCGCGACGGAAGGGGTTTCCCGACGAATCGGTTTGCGCGGAGGGGCTGTCGGGTGTACCTACCGGCGCATGAGTTCGAATTCCTCTCTCGCCGCGCGTTATCACAAGCATGGTACCCCCGCAGAAGTTCTTGTTCTTGAACCGCTGCCGGTGGGTGAGCCTGGCCCTGGTCAGGCGCTCGTCCGGATGCTTGCCGCGCCGATCAACCCGTCTGACCTCGGGCAGATCGGCGGCACGTATGGGCGGTTGCCGAAGCTTCCCGCGGTGGCCGGTCGCGAGGGGTTGGGAGAAGTCGTAAAGCTTGGGCCGGACACGGCGGGGCCGAAGCCCGGCACCCGGGTGCGCATGCCGCTGGACATGGGTTCGTGGCAGGAGGCGCTGGTTGCGCCCGCGGCGGACCTGCTTCCTGTTCCGTCGAACCTGCCGCTCGAAATGGCTGCGATGGCCTTCGTCAACCCGCCGACCGCACTGCGTCTGCTGAAGGACTCGGGCCTCAAGGCGGGAGACTGGCTGGTTCAGAATGCGGCGTCTTCGGCGCTCGGTTTCTTTGTGGTGCAGCTCGCGCGCAAGATGGGCCTGCACACGGTATGCGTGGTGCGGGACAAGGCCACATGGGAGGGCCCGCTCAAGGAAGCCGGCGCGGATGTCGTGGTGTCGGAGGATTCGGACTGGGCGAAGAGCCCGAAGACATTGACGGGGGGCGCGCCGATCAAGCTGGGCCTGAACTCCATCGGTGGCAACAGTGTCTCAAACATCATCCGGGCCATGGGCGACGGCGGCACGGTCGTCACGTTTGGCGGGATGTCCGGAGACCTCGTCCGCTTCCCCACCCGCTTCCTCATTTTCAATGACGTGCGGCTCACGGGCTTCTGGCTCGACCGTTGGGTGCGGGTCCACAGCCCGGCGGAGGTGAAGGCGATGTTCGACGAGGTGTTTGCGCTGATCGCGGACGGCACGTTCCGTGCGCCCGTGGACGCCGTGTATCCGCTGGCCGAGGTCCAGGCGGCGCTGGCCCACCCGTCGCAAAAGGGCCGCCGGGGCAAGGTCCTCCTCAAGGCGGACTGGAAGCCGTAGTCCTGCGGAAAAGCACGAAAGGAGGCGTGCGGGTCGCGGAACTTGTGCTACCTTTCGCGCCGGCCGGAGCTTTCGAGCCGCGTATCCGTTTTTACATTACGACGCTGAACGTGCGTCGCCGAGATAGCCATGTCCGAACAAAAGTCCCCCCCGCGCTTCGACAAAGACTTCCTGGTGGAACTGGGAGGCTGGGCCGTGTACCGCGAGGCGGTGTCGCTTGCGGACTCTGGCGCTGTCCTTGAAGCCGTGTGGGAGGCGCCTGTCCTGCGCGGTGCCGTGCGGTATGGAACGCAGACTTTCCAGCCTCGGCTGAACCTGCGTTCCACCGTCTTTGCCGAGAACAAGTGCTCGTGTGCGCGCTCAAAGCAGGGGCAGGTCTGTGCCCACGCTTTGGCAGCCTGCATCCAGTTTGAGCGCAAGGGTGCCACCGTGGCACCCAGGAAGGCGGCAACGCCCCCCACCCCGCCGCCGCCCCCCTCACAGGTCGCCGCGCCCGCTCGTGGAGCGCTTTCAACGGCAGAGGCGCTTGGACTTGCCCCAGGCAATGCGGAGGCACCGGCCCCCAAGGAGCCCGAAGCCGAAGCGGTTGTGGCGCCGAAAATGAAGTCGCTGGTCGTCTCTGAAGGCCGTGGGCTGCCGTTGGCCTTCCGGATCGTGTTGGCGCCGAACCTTGCCCAGACAGCTCCCAAGGATGCGATCATGGTGAAGCTGGAGGCGCTGCTGGAGACAAAGGTTGTCGCCCCGGAGAAGCTTGACCGTGGCCGCGCGTATCGCATGGCGCCCCCTTTCCAGGCCGTGGCGGGCTGGGTGGAGTCCTGGTGCGGCGGCAAACTGCACGGGATGCTGCAATTGACCCGTGACCGGCTGCGCTGCCTGCTCAAGGCAGTGGAGGACCTTCCGGTCGTGCATGTGGGCTCCGGTGAATCCGCGCCGCTGCGCTGGGAGAATGGGCGCATACCGCAGGTCCACGCGATGCTTGAGGCCAAAGCCGCCCCGCAAGCCGCTCCCGGGGCGGCCCCGGCGGCGGCTGCCCGGACACAGGATGCGTCTCGTGGCGCCGCTCCCGTTGAGGAGAAGCGGCGCTGGGAGTCCGCCAACGCGCCGTCAGGCATGATTGTCGACGGGTCAACGCAGTTTCTGTCCATCCAGTTGCCTTCGAAGGAAAGCGTGATCTATGAGAAGGCACTCGGGCTCGTAAAGGGAGAGGGATTCCAGCTTGAACCTACGAGCCGCAAATGGTGGCTCCGCGACAGGCACCGCGTGCTGTCGTTCCTCGCGAAGCATTGGGAGACGCTCCGGAACACATACCGGGCGCAGTTCACGGACAATTTCGCGCAACGGACGGCTTCACTGAAGTTCGCCGAGCTGAAAGGTGAGGCCGCCGCCGATGCCGCCGGTTTCGCGGTGGACGTGCGCCTGCACGCGCCGGGCGCAGCCGAGGACGAAGTGCGCGACGCCCTGGCCCGCGGCACCCCGTATCTCATGACGCAGGAAGGTGCCGTCCTGATCGCACCAGCAACGGTGGAGAAACTCGCGGCGGCGCAACGCGCCCTCAGTTCCGACGGGATGCGTCCGGCCTCGCCGAGCTACCAACGGCGCCTGAAGACAGCCGACCTTGCGCCCGTCGAGTCCATCCTTGAAGAAATGGGGGTGCCGCTCATCCCGCCGGAACAGTGGAAGGCACGGAGCGGGGCGCTCAAAGACATTTCACGACTGCCAACGCCCCCGCTCCCTGAGCCGCTTCGCGCGGTGTTGCGCGGCTATCAGAAGCTTGGTGTCGCGTGGCTCTGGCACCTGTTCCAGAACGAGCTTGCCGGCATCCTCGCGGACGAGATGGGCCTTGGTAAAACAGCTCAGGCGCTGGCCCTGTTTTCGTGCCTGCGATCCGCAGGGCAGTCCGGCCCGCTGCTCGTGGTGTGCCCCGCAAGTCTGGTGGAAAACTGGCGGCGCGAGGCGCGACGCTTTGCTCCCGAGATACCGGTTTTTGTGCACCACCGCGAAAACCGCGCGGACAGCGAGGCCGCGCTGGAAGCCGCGGGCATCGTGGTGACGTCCTATGCCACGCTTTCGCGGGACGCCCAGCTTTTCCAGTCGGTGACGTGGCTTTGCGCGGTTGCGGACGAGGCGCAGCACGTGAAGAACCGCCAGACGCAGAACGCGCGCGCGCTGCGGAGCCTGCGGGCACGTGGGCGCGTGGTGCTCACGGGCACGCCCATTGAGAACAGCGTCGAGGATCTGCGATCGCTCTTCGATTTCCTGATGCCGGGTTACCTGCCGCGTCCCATGACGGAACGCACGAAGCCGGACCGTGACTGGCAGGACGAGCAGGTGCGGCGGCGCGCGGCCCCGTACATCCTGCGGCGCGCAAAAACCGTGGTTGCGCCCGAGCTTCCCGAGAAAATCGAGCAGACGGTGTTCTGTGAGCTCGAAGGCACGCAGGCCGCGATTTACCGGGACGTTCAGGAGGCCACGCGTAAGGCCATCTTCGAGATGGAGATGGGCGGAGCAAGCGACGGCCGCCTGCGGCTAGCGGCGCTGAACCAGCTCACGCGCCTGCGGCAGGTCTGCGCAGACCCGCGCCTGCTCGAGCCCAAGGCTGGTGCCGACGATTCCGCCAAGCTGCGGGCCTTCCGCGAAATCCTGGAAGAAGCGCTGGACGGCGGCCACCGTATCCTCGTGTTTTCCCAATTCGTTTCGGTGCTCAAGCTGATCCAGGAGGATCTGGAGGCGCAGAGTCTGCCGTTCTGCTACCTTGATGGCCAGACGCGCGACCGCCAGGCCGTGTGCGACCGCTTCAACAATGACGCGTCCGTCCCTGTCTTCCTGATTTCACTGAAGGCGGGCGGCACGGGCTTGAATCTTACAGGCGCAGACACCGTGGTACACTTCGACCCGTGGTGGAACCCTGCCGTCGAGGCGCAGGCGACCGACCGCGCCCACCGCATTGGGCAGACCCGCGTGGTTACGAGCTACAAGCTGATTGCGGCCGGCACTGTGGAGGAAAAGGTCCTCGGGCTCCAGCGCAGCAAGGCGACGCTCTTGTCGGACCTGTTCGAGGCTTCGGAAGCAGCGAACGCGCGCGTGAGTCTTGCGGACCTCAAGGCGCTGGTGGAGTAGCGCGCAACGGAGGCCACGGGAGCAACGCCCACCGGCCGGGCCAAAGACGGGGCAGCCCGCAATCCCAGATGGGATGCGGGCTGCATGACGGCCACTGGAATAAGGAGACCGGGCGCTTACTCAGCCTTCAGGTGAACGACAAGGCCGGTGAAAGCGGGCTGAGGCGGCACAATGAGCCCTTTAGGCGTGATCTCCAAGCCGGCGGGTGCACCAAAGCCACCAGCCAGCGCCCAGCGGCGGCGCTTGGGGAGCGGCACGACCATGGGCTTCGAGGGGGGCTTGTCGAAGGTATGAAGAACGACCATCGCCTCACGCTCGCCGAGCGTCGCACGTCGCAACGCCTGCCAACCTTCGGGGTGCCGGAAGCTCTTGCCAAGCTGACCGAAGCGGCGGGAACGCCCGTTGCGGATGATGTGCGTCACCTTCACGTAGGTTTCCTGGGCGTCCACCATCGTGCGCCACTGTTCCTGCGAAAGCGTGGCGAGGTCGCCGGACAGGCACATGCGCCCAAGGAACGTAGCCGCGAGCGAATAGGTGAGGCGCTGTTGCGTGTCGGTGTTGCGCAGGACAGCCCAAACCTGGTTCTGACGCGGGAGGATAAGCCTGTGGAGGTTCGCCGCAACGATCGGGATTTCCTGCGTCTCGTGGGCGTCGGAGAACGACCCCATGCCCGTGATGCCCATCATTGACGGTTCCAGGCGGTGGCCGCCGGACGAGCAGTTTTCGATGACGATGTCGGGAATCTCAGCACGAATCTTCCGGAAAAATTGCTGGACTGCGACGATGTGCTGGCGGAGGCCCTCTCCGAGGGATTCGGCGCCATCGCAACCGAGGCCAATGGTGTCGTTGTAGTCGACTTTCAAATACCCAAAGCCGTTGTCCTTGAGCAGCCGGATCACGCGGTCAGTGAGGTACTCGATGGCCTTCGGGTTGCGGAAATCCCAGAAATGGCGCGGCCCGATGAGGAGGGGAACGCCATCGCGGTGCAGGTGGAGGTCCGTCATTTCGTACGCCTTAGAACCGGGCGTGCAGACCTCGAACTCAAACCAGATACCGGGGACAAGGCCCGCCTCCCGGACGGCCTTCACCGTTTCGCCGAGGCCACCGGGGAAGGCCTTCATGTTCACGCGCCAGTCGCCGTTCTGCTGGATGCCGTCGCCGGGCCGCTCAGCCCAGCCGTCGTCGATGACGAGGTAGCCCGTCGGCGTGCCTTGCAGGCGCTTTGCGACGGCCACGACGCTCTCATGGGTCGGGTTTCCCCAGGTGGTGCACCACTCGTTGAAAATGATGGGAAGGGCCTTTTCACGCTCAGGCAGGGCCTCGGCGGCAGGCACTTGCATGGCCGTGAGGCTGTGGCACAGGTCTTCAATGTCGCCCTCGACGGCGCTCAGATAGGCGGTTGGCGTGGTGAGCGATTCGCCGGGCTCGAAAGACTTCCACCAGTGCCCAAACTCGCGATCCGCGAGGCCGCCGGAAATGGCGACATGGTCGTCGCGGCGGTAAATTTCCATCTGCCAGGAACCGGCCCAGGCGAGGTGTGCGCCCCAGAGGATGCCGGCTTCCTTGTCCTCGATGGCGAGAAATGGAAACCATTTGCGGACGGGCTGGCTGCCGACCTGGCCGAAGCGTTCGGAAAACACACCATAGCCGATCCACGACCGCTCCAGGTGCAGGTCCTCGATCGGAAGCGCCTCGTGGCGCCCCTCTGCGCTCCAGCACGAGCGGAAGCGGTGCACGACGAGCCGGTTGGGGGCGTCGTCGACCGCGTAGGGCGTGATGCCGCCGAGCGAAAAGCTGGAGAGCATCTCGACCGTCAGGGCCTTGTCAGAGGTGTTGGTGAAAGTGGTGTCAACGCTGACGCCCGGGAGGTTCGCCTTCCAGACCATGCGGTGCGCGCATGCGAAGCCCATCGGGCTCGTGAGGTACGTCATCACCGTCAGCCCGTCTTTGGACCGTGACACTTCCTGCCGGTCGAGCTTGAGCGACAGGGTGGACGGCGTGTTGCGCATCGTATGGCCTGCGGCGAAGGCGCTCGGTCCCCCGTCGCTGCGCAGGCGCACCTGCACGAGCGAGTCGAGCGCCGAGGCGGCCTGCTTGCGCCATTGCATCGGCAAGTTGTCGATCTCCACGCCTGACAGGAATTCGCGCGGTGTCACGCGATCGGCCACCCGCTTTGCGGGCAGGAGCAAAAATTCGACACGCCCGTCGGCGTTCACGGCATAGCGCACGGCGAGGTCGCCGCACGAGAAGATCGCTTCGGGATTCTGGGGAGCGAGAGGTACGTCAGACATGGCGAGGATCACGAGGCTAACTTCGTGAAATAAACCCGCCAACCCGAAAGCATGTTTCTGTTAAACGACGCCCTACCGGCCCTTCGATTCCTCGGGGCCGATGTAAAACGTGTTCATGCACGACCCGCGCATTTCCTCGACGCTCATGCGCTTGTTGCGATGGCCTTCGCCCCAACTGTCCGTGAAGATGATTTCTTTCCGCTGGTCATTGTAGCCGTTGATCACGCTCGCATGGCCGCCGTCGCGAAACGTGCGGGTGGAGAACTGGTCGCGGTCGCTAAAGCCGTCGGGGGCGGTGGCGTCGGGATTCTTTGCGACTTCGGCGGCGTATTTCATGTGGAGCTTGTCGCGGGCGGCGCGAATGAAGCGGAAGGCGATGACGGGCTGACCGCGGTCGATGGCTTCCTTGAAGCGGTCGTAGTTGAAGCCGTCAGTGTACGTGACGTCGAGGCCGGCCTCCCGGCCCGTTGCGTGATAAATGGGAATCGCTTTCCGGTCGACCGGGGTGTCGCCGTATTTGTAGCCGGACTTGGCGGCGAGGAAGTCCATATCCATTTCGCTTTGCCAGTATTGGGCGACCATGGACAGCGAGGCCATCATGCAATAGCCCTTTTCGCCCTGATCGACCATGGGTATCCCCGTTACAATCACGTCGCCGTTCGCGCGCCGTTCCACGTTGTTGACCGCGGAATCGCGGAGCTGCTGGGGGGTGGGCTTTTCGGGGCCTTCGGCGTCGGCATCGCGCAAGACGATCAAACTGACAAGCTGCTCCCGCACGCAGGTGAGGCGCAGCACGTGGCCGTCCTTCGTGTATTCGAGCGCCGGCGCCTGGAGTGGCCCACTGCGCCCGACGGTGACTTTTTCGCCTTTGGCTCCGGTCCAGTCAGCCAGCTGCTTCGTCATTCCGTCAGCAACGGAGTTGTAGGCGACACGCAACTGGTTCTTGGTCGCATTGCTGACGTTGCCTTCCATGTCGCCCACGCGGGCGCCGCCGAAAAATTCCGCAACCTCGAAAAGGAGGAGGTAAAGCTGGCGCACTTTTCCTTCATCCACCACGGCCTGGACTTTAACGGGTTTGAAGCCGAAGACCTTGGGGGGCGTCTGCATCTGCCAAACCACCCGCTTGGGGCCTATGCTCACCCGCTTCCATCCCTTGTCAAAGGAACCGTCCCAGATGGCGAGGTCATCAAGCACACCGGCAGAGGAGGGAGCGGCAAGGGCTGCCGTTTCCAGGAAGGCGCAAAAAAGAAAGAACCAAACGGCGCAGACGAGGGGGTATCTTTTGCGGAACATGCGCAGTGGGTTTTAAGGCCGGACGGCGCCTGCGGCAAGCGCAAGCAACTCCCGCACGGCGTGCCTTGTCCCCCCGCGAAACGCGGGCCCGAACTTTTGTTTGCCAGCAATCGGTGGGCGTGCCTTGATCGTGGTTTTTCCGTCGCGCCATGAGCGAGCCGCAACAGCCCATTGATACGAACGATTTGTACGCCGTCCGCCTCCAGAAGCTCCAGGAACAGCGGGCCGCGGGTAACGACCCCTTCCGCGCAAACTGGGACCAGACGCACACGTCCCGCCAGGCGGTCTCGGGGTATGACGCGTGGGAAAAGGCGCTGCCGCCCGGCGCGCTAGAAGGTGACAACGCCCCGGAAGGCCCGAAGGTTTCCGTGGCAGGGCGCATCCTGTTCTTCCGCCTCATGGGCAAGGCAAGCTTCGTGAAGATCCTGGATCGCGACGGCATCCTCCAGTTGTATTTCAAGAAGGAAGTGGTCGGCGAAGCGGCGTATGCGGAGTTCAAGAAGCTCGACCTCGGCGACATCATCGGGGCCGAAGGCACGATGTTCCGCACAAAGACGGGCGAAGCGACCCTGCGGGTGACGTCGTTCCGGCTGGTGTCAAAGGCGCTGCGCGCGCTGCCCGAGAAGTGGCACGGCTTGTCCGACAGCGACCAGATCTACCGCCAGCGGTATCTGGACCTGATCGTGAACATGGAGTCGCGCGAACGCTTTGTTCAGCGCAGCCGCGTGATCGAGGAGATCCGCCGCTTCCTGTGGAGCCGCGAGTTCACGGAAGTTGAAACCCCGTGCCTTCAGGCGATCGCCGGTGGCGCGGCCGCCCGCCCCTTCATCACCCATTTCAACGCGCTCGACTGCGATTTCTACCTGCGCATCGCCCTTGAGCTCTACCTCAAGCGCATGCTCGTGGGCGGGTTCGACCGCGTGTTTGAGCTTGGCCGCGTCTTCCGCAACGAAGGCCTGTCGCGGCGCCACAACCCCGAGTTCACGATGCTCGAGGTTTATCAGGCGTACACCGACTACCGCGGCATGATGACGCTCGTGTACGACCTTGTTCAGCACCTGTGCAAGACGGTCTTTGGCGGCCGCACGCAGGTCCCCCGGCCCGACGGCATCGTCATTGAGCTCGGTGGCACCTGGCGCGAAGCCAAGTATAAGGACCTGATTCTCGAGGCCACGGGCGACCCGGCCTGGTTCTCGCGCAGCCGGGAGGAGAAGCTGGCGGCCTGCGAAAAGATGGGGATCCAAGTGGACCCGTCGCTGGAAGATTTCGAGATCACGAACGACGTGTTCGAGAAGAAGGTGGAGCACACACTGATCCAGCCAACCTTCGTGACGCATATCCCGAAGGAGCTTTGCCCTCTCGCAAAGATCACGCAGAACGACCCTTCGACGATCGACGTCTTCGAGCTCTGCATCAACGGCCAGGAAATCGCCCCGGCCTACTCGGAGCAGAACGACCCGTTCGTGCAGCGCCAGATGTTCGAGGCCCAGGCTGGCGAGGAAAAGCAGAACATCGACGAAGACTTCCTGACTGCACTGGAGCACGGTATGCCGCCGGCCGGTGGCATGGGCATCGGCATCGACCGTCTCGTGATCCTGCTGACGGGTGCCGCGAACATCCGCGACACCATCCTCTTCCCCTCCATGCGCCCCGGCTCCTAAACGGGGGGACGCGTAGGGGGTCGGCTCGGCACAAGATGACGAAGGGCGAGCGCCTCCGCGGTTGCAATGCAACTGCAGCCTTCTTAGGGTGTAGGCGTGAAGGTCGCCCTGCTCACGCGAGAGAAGAACCCGCCGGTGCTCAAGCGCCTGCAGCTTCTCGGTGCACGTGTGCAGGTGCAACCGCCGGAAAAGATCGACGGGCTGGACCGGATCTCCACGGATCTCGTGTACCTGGTGCCGTTCGCGTCCCTGAACACGCCTGGCTGGCCGGAGGCGCGCGTGTTACTGGCTCGCGGAAGCCGCTTCTACATCGTGGTGGGAGAAAAATTGCGGTCCGAGCACATCATGCTCGCGGCGCGGGACGGCGCCCACGATGTGGTGGACACATCGGACTCCGACGAACGCTGGGCGCAGGCGATCACGAAAGCCGCGCAATCGCAGGCGCTCTGGTGGCAATTGTACGGTGGGCGCGGTGAGCTCGAACCGGGCCGGCTCGTGGGGCGCTCGGCGGTGATGTCCGCCCTTCGCGAGTCCATCCAGCGCCTGGGCCCCACGGACGCGACGGTCCTGATCATGGGCGAGTCGGGCACGGGCAAGGAGCGCATCGCCGAAGCGCTGCACTCGGCGTCTGGGAAGGAAGCGTTCGTGGCGGTGAACTGCGCGGCCATCCCCGAAGACCTGCTCGAGAGCGAGCTTTTCGGCGCCGAAAAAGGCGCGTTTACAGGCGCAATCAAACCGAAACCCGGGCTTGTTGAGGAAGCTGCGGGCGGCACGCTTTTTCTGGACGAAATCGGCGAGATGACGCTCGCCCTGCAGCCCAAGCTCCTGCGGTTCCTGGAGACGCGGCGCGCGCGGCGCGTCGGCAGCACGAAGGAGTACCAGTGTGACGTGCGGGTGGTCTCGGCCACGAACCGCGACTTAAGAAGGGAAGCGGAAGACGGGCGGTTCCGCCTCGACCTGTTTTACCGCCTGGCCGAAGTCGTCCTGAACGCACCGCCCCTGCGCCACCGCGTGGAAGACATCCCGGACCTCGCCCAGGTATTCCTCCGAGGGGCGAGCGAGCGCGTGGGGAAGAATTTCGAGAGCCTGGAGCCCGAGCTTATCCGGAAATTCCAAGGCTATGCGTGGCACGGCAATATCCGCGAGCTGAAGCAGTCGATCGAACGTCTGGCCATCCACTATGACGGCCCGGTCATGCGAGCGGCCTGGTGGGAGCCTCCCGCGCCGGTTGCGACCCGCGCGACAGGTCCGGCTGCGCCGGCATATCCGGGGCTCACGGCCTATCCGCCTGAGGCTGGTTTTGCCGGCCCGTCGCCCGCACCGAATTTTGGGCAGACCGCGCCTTTCACGGTGCCCGCAGGATCTTTTCCGCCCGCGCCCCAGGCCGCATCGCCCTACCCCGCCAGCGTGGCCACAGCCTTACCTTCGCGAAAAGACCGCCTTTCGCTCGCCCGTCGTCTTCTGGCCGAACACGGCGATGACCTTACCTGGGTTGCTGCCCAATTGGGCATTCACCCGACGACCCTGTATCGCTGGCGGAAGTCGGGCAAGGTGTAGACCTGCAGCGCCTGGAAGCTGACGGGTCAGTGCACTTATGCTTAAGAGACGTCGCTGCTACTTGAGTCGTTCTTTCGCCCGGGCCGACGCGAGGATGGGGGCGTCCACGCTCGCCGCAGCTACGGCGTAAGCGACGACTTAAAGTGGAGCCCTCTAGATGTAGTACATCTCGGCACCGTCGCGGGCCATCAGATGCTCAAGGGTCGTGGCCTTCAAAAAGGCCTCGAACTTAGCTGACAGGTTGCCCCAGACACGGGCCAGACGGGGACCGGATTGCCCGGCCTCGCTCAAACGGCCATCAAGGATCTCGGAATCCACCACGCGGATGATCTGGTAGAGCGTGATGTCGGCCGGACGGAACGCGAGCGCATAGCCGCCCTGTTTTCCACGTCGGCTGTTGATCAGGCCGCCATTGCGCAGCTCGTTGAGAATCTGCACGAGGTAATTCGCGGGCACTTCCTCCGCCTCAGCCAACTCGTCGATGTGCGCGAGCTGACCCGTCCCGTACCGGCGCCCAAGCTGGGCAAGCACGCGGCACGCATATTCAACTTTCAGGGAAATCTTCACGGAAAAGAGCGGAAATCCTCGAGTAGGCGATTTGAGAGACGACCTGGTGTTTAGTTTGGAGCAAACCGCAAGACACTCAAGAAAGTTTACGGGGTTAATCAGGAAAATACGGGACAGGAGCTTCGAGGGCGGAAATCGGCGCATACCCGAGGGACTAAAGCGGGCGCTAAGCCAGGTATCCCGGCAGGCGAGCATTTCGCGTGAAGACGCCGTTTGCGCCGGCGCTGCGGCGAGCGTGTACGCCCCATCGTCGCCTCGGGGTGGGCCAGCTCGGTGTATCGGATTTTGGGGGACCTTAGACTGGAACTGGCCGTGCATTCGTGTTGCGCGAACGGTGACACGGCCTGGGCAAAAAAAAGACCCGGAGCTTTTGGGCTCCGGGTCTTTTGGATTGGCAGCGGGCGCGTTTGCCCGGCCAACGTTATTCGCGGTCTCCGCCGCGGTCGCCACGGTCACCACCGCGATCGCCACGGTCGCCGCGGTCACCACGGTCACGGCCACGATCGCCACGGTCGCCACGGTCACGCCCACGGCCACGGTCACCACCACGGTCCCCGCGGTCACCCCCGCGGCCACGGCCACGGTCACCACGGTCTTCAGGCTTTTCGGACGGGGTGTAGGGGATGCCCTGCTGTTCGCAGAGGGCGGCGCGACGGCTCAGGCGCACGCGGCCCTTGTCGTCGATGCCGATGCACTTGACGAGGATCTCGTCACCGAGCTTGCAGACGTCTTCCGTGCGGTTGACGCGGAAGTCGGCGAGCTCGGAGATGTGGACGAGGCCTTCCTTGCCGGGCAGGCATTCCACGAAGGCGCCGAACTCCTTGATGGAGCGGACGATGCCCTTGTAGGTCTTGCCGGGCTGGATGTCGCAGGTGACGAGTTCGACTTCGTAGACAGCGCGTTCGAGGGCGGTCTTCGTGTTCGCGTAGATGAGCACGCGGCCGGAGTTGTCTTCGTCGATGTCGATCTGCGCACCGGTGATCTCGGTGATGCGCTTGATGTTCTTGCCGCCCGGACCGATGAGCGCCCCGATCTTTTCCGGGTCGATCATGATCTGGTGGATGCGCGGGGCGTGCTCGCGGAGCTCCTTGCGGGGCTCAGGCATGGACGCCACCATGATGTCGAGGATGCGGTTACGGGCTTCCTTGTTCTGCATGACCGCCTTGCGGGCGATGTCGAGCGGGAGGCCGTGGATCTTCAGGTCGAGCTGGAACCCGGTGATGCCTTCGCGGGTGCCGCAGATCTTGAAGTCCATGTCGCCGAAGTGGTCTTCCGAGCCGATGATGTCGGTCAGGATGACGTGCTTCTCGATCTTGCCGGAGGCGTCTTCCTGGGTGACGAGACCGCAGGAGATGCCCGCGACAGGGGCGAGGATGGGCACGCCGGCGTCCATGAGGCTCAGGCAGCCGCCACAGACGGAAGCCATGGAGGTCGAGCCGTTGGACTCCATGATCTCCGACACGATGCGGACGGAGTACGGGAACTCGTCTTCGGGCGGGATGATGGGCAGGAGCGAACGCTCGGCGAGGGCGCCGTGGCCGATTTCGCGGCGGCCCGGGGAGCCCGTGCGGCCGGTCTCACCGACGGAGAAGGGCGGGAAGTTATAGTGGAGGGTGAAGGACTTGAAGCGGGCACCGCCGGTGAGGCCGTCAAGTTCCTGCACGTCCTTCGAGGTACCGAGGGTCGTGATGACGAGGGCCTGGGTTTCGCCACGCTGGAACACGGCGGAACCGTGGACGCGCGGGAGCAGGCCGGTCTCGCAGGAGATCTTGCGCAGGTCAGCCGGGCCGCGACCGTCGGCACGCTTGCCGTGGAGCAGGATGTTGTCGCGGTAGACTTTTTCCTGGAGCTCTTCGAACGCGAGGCGCACCTGGTTCTTGTCGTAGGCGGCTTCGCCGACTTCCTTCTTCACCACTTCGGCGGCCTCGTCCTTGAGGGCGTCGACGGCGGCTTCGCGGTCCTGCTTCTTTTCCTGGAAGACGGCGCTGTTGAGGCGCTCGCCGACCACGCGGGTGCAGATTTCCAGGACCTTCGGGTCAACCTTCAGGAGGTTGAACGTGCGCTTGGCCTTGCCGGCCATTTCGGCGAGCTTCTTCTGGGCGGCGATGATCTTCTGGATCGCGGCGTGGGCGAAGTCGAGGGCTTCGCAGAAGCGTTCTTCCGACATCTGGTCGGCGCTGCCTTCGATCATCATCATGTCGCGCTCATTGCCGACGTAGATGAGGTCGAGGCGGGACTCAAAGATCTGCTCGTTGGTCGGGTTGATGACGAACTCGCCGTTGATCTCGCCGACACGGACGGCACCGATCGGGCCATTCCAAGGGATGTCGGAGATCATGACCGCGGCGGAGGCGCCGTTGACCATGAGGATATCGGGCTCGTTCTGCAGGTCAGTGGCCAGCAGGAGGCCGAGCACCTGGACTTCGTTCACGAAGCCCTTCGGGAAGAGCGGCCGCAGCGGGCGGTCGCAAAGGCGGGAGGTCAGGATTTCCTTCTCGGTGGGACGCCCTTCGCGCTTGAAGTAGCCACCCGGGAAACGGCCAGCCGCGGAAAACTTTTCGCGGTAGTCGACCGTGAGCGGGAAAAAGTCCTGATCGGGCTTCACGGCATTCGCCGCGACCGCGCTGACAAAAACCTCGGTTTCGCCGAGGGTGATGGTGACCGCGCCGTTTGCCTGGCGAGCGATCGAGCCGGTGGAGAAGGTGATGCCGAGATCTTCCACCGTTACGGAGTATTGCTGTTTCATGTCTTCTTCTGTGCTTTTAAAGGGGAGTCCAACGAGGGGGCTTCTTTTATCCTTCCTCTGCGACTGAAACCGGGGGTGCACCGCCGGACAAAAGGCGGCAACCCGCCGGCGCGGCGCGCTGGGCGCACCCGCTTACGGTTCTCTGGTACACTTTACGCCGTTCCCGTCTGGAACAGCGTCACGGCAAGGAGCCCGATTCCCGGTGTCCGGGGGCATCTGGGGCTGCGCGTGCGTCGGAAGCCTCAACCCGCCATGGGTGGGAGTTTGCGAAAGTGCGAAAAACGTCGGCGGGCGCGCGCCAGCGCGGCGAACTACCTGCGCAGGCTGAGCTTCTGGAGAATCTCGTTGTACTTCGCCAGGTTGTGCTTCTTCAGGTAATTCAAGAGCTTACGGCGACGGGAGGTCATCAGGATCAGACCGCGGCGCGAGTGGAAGTCCTTGCGGTGGTCACGCAGGTGATCCGTCAGGTGGGCGATCCGGGCGCTCAGGAGCGCGATCTGCACCTCACAGGAACCCGTGTCCTTCTCATGCGTGCGGAAATTACCAATAACCTCTTGCTTATTAACGACTTCAGACATTGTCTTTGTTCTCTTGAAACGCACGACCCGGAGCCTTGAACCTTCAAGACTTTGCCTCCAGCACCCCGCCGGAGACACCGTTCGGCCTTGGGGCAGCGCACCATGCGCCGGTTTTTCCCCAAAGCGGGCCGCGGAAGGTACGCCGCGACAACGGCGCCCTTCTCACGCTAAGGGGGCACAATGGGACTATTCCGCCTCGTGGCAAGAGCGTTTTTCGGGGGTCGGCGGGGTGCCGTAATGGAGGCGCGAGGGCGCGAGGCGGCTAGCGGAACGTCGGGCGCGGAGCTTCCAGCGGAGGGGTGCGGCAACGATGTAGCCGGGACAGGCCGGGGTGCCGCAGGCGCACGGATTTTCGAAATACTCGGATAGCGGGTACCCGTAATCGACGGTAAGTTCTTCCCCGGCGCGCACGTCCCGGCTGGCCTGGACCCAGAGGTGGCCGCGGCGGGGAACGACGTCACAATTCGCCTCGCAGGAATGGTTTATGTATTTTGCCGGGTTACCGGGGATGGCGCCGTCGAGGTCATACCGGGCGTTCAGGGCGAAGAGGTAGAGGCGGGGACGCCGGCCACGGCGGCGGGCGGAGGCCTTGGCGGCTTCCGACCGGCGTGCAGATTCTGCCTTGGTGATTTTCTCGCCGCGGTATTCGAGGAGGAGGGTGCCGGCGGGGAGGTCGGCTGTCGCAAAAAGCCCGCGCCCTTCAATGCCGGACCGGGCAACCCGGTAGGGTTTCGAGGAGCAGCGGCGGGGCCGCCCTCCCCCACCCTTTTTACCGGTTTCAGCGGGCGGCGGCATTTTCGCGCGAAAAGAGGAACTCGAGGTACGCGAAGTCGTCGGGGACGGTGAGCTTGGGGTTGGGGCGCGTGTTTTCGACGAGCGTAACGGGGTGTCCGCAGACGGCCGCCGCGGCGGCGTCGTCGGTGACGCGGAGGCCTTCGCGTTTGACGCGCAGGTAGGCTTCGCGGATGAGCACCCACTCGAACGCCTGGGGGGTCTCCATGCCCCAGAGGGTGGCGCGGTTGAGGTCGCGCAACTGGCAACGGCGGGGCGGTTCGACGGGCTCGGAAAGCTGCTTGATCGTGTCGGTTACACGGTGGGCAAGGACGGCCGCGCCGTCGAGGCGTACCGCTTCAAGCAGTTGACGGACAGATTCTTCCTGAAGGTACGGGCGTGCGCAGTCGTGGATGAAGACGCAGCGGGTCTGTGCGCTGAGGGCGTTGAGGCCGTTGAGGACCGAGTCCTGCCGTTCGGCACCGCCGAGGGTGAAGCGGACCTCGAAGTTTTCGGCGCCCGCGAGGCGGATACAGTCCCAGATCAGGGCGTGCTGGGATTCATCCCGGCAGACGAACACGAGCTGGGTGACGGCCTTGCTTTCGACGAAGGCGCGGATCGAATAAAAGATGGCGGGACGCCCGGCGAGGGGGGCAAGCACTTTGTCTTCGACGGTCCCGCGCATGCGGGTGCCACGGCCTGCGGCGAGAAGAATGGCGGCGTCTGGCATACGTGTTCTTATATATAGAGGAGATTAACGGCCGAGTTCCTTGAGGATGGCCTCGACGGCGACCTTGGGGTCCGGGGCGCGGAGGATGGGGCGTCCGACGACGATAAAGTCGGCGCCGGCCTTTGCGGCCTCGGCGGGGGTCATGACCCGCTTTTGCTCGTCTGCCGCGGCGCCGGACGGGCGGACGCCGGGGGTGACGAGGACGGGCCGGTCACCCAGTTCGCGGCGAAGGATGGGCAGTTCGAGGGGGGAACAGACAAGGCCGGGGATGCCCGAGGTGGTGGCGAGCCTGGCGAGGCGGGACACTTGCGCGGCGGGGGCGTCGGGGACGCCCGTCGCCGAGAGGGCCGGGGCGTCCATGGAAGTAAGGACGGTGACGCCGAGGAGGCGCAGGTCCGGGAGGGTCTGCTTTGCGGCGTCGACGGCCCAGCGCATCATTTCCTCCCCGCCGCAGGCGTGGAGGGTGAGCATCTTGCAGGGGCGCCCCTTGAGGCTCTTGATGGCAGAGGCGACGGTATTGGGGATGTCGTGGAGCTTGAGGTCCAGGAACACGTCGTAGCCCAGGCCCGCCACCTCATCGACGAAGCTGGGGCCGTATTTCACAAAGAGCTGGAGACCAACTTTTACCCAACGCAGGCTCGGACCGACACGCTTGAGGGCGGCGAGGGCGTCTTCCCGGGTTTCAACGTCGAGGGCAAGGATGAGGTCGCAGGAGCGGGCTTGGGACATGAGGGTGGTTTCGAATAAAGGGTTTTGCGGCGGGTGGCCGCTTGCGGGCGAAGGCGTGTGATAAATCCGTTGCGTCCCGGCGCCCGCCAGTCAAGGCTACGCGGGCCCTGCGCACAACCCAAAAGCCCGCAGATCCCAACGATCAGCCGGACCGGGGCGCGCAGGAGCCATCCCTCACTTTTTTCATCCCAATGAGAACGGCCTGCGTCTTTTCTCCCGCCAAGGTAAACCTCACGCTTACGGTCACAGGGCGTCGCCCGGATGGCTTCCATGAGCTGACGAGTCTGGTCACCCCCATTGCGTTCGGGGATATGTTGTGGATCGAGGAGCTGCCGGGGGCGACGGCGGATGTGCTCGAGTGCGCGTATCCGGGGGTGCCGACCGACCCAAGCAACCTCGTCCTGAAGGCGGCGAGCGCGTTCCGCAAACGGCACGCGGCGGCGGTGTATTTCCGGTTCCGGCTGGAAAAGATGGTGCCTCCGGGGGCGGGCCTTGGGGGTGGCAGTGGAAACGCGGCGGCTGCGCTGCGGCTGATGAATCACTGGCTGGGTGAGCCGTTGTCCCTGGACGTGTTGGCGGCGTGCGCGGCGGAGTGCGGGTCGGACTGCCCGCTGTTCCTGTACGGGCGCCCGGTCATTATGCGGGGCCGCGGGGAAAAGGTGGAGGTTCTTTCGGAAAAAGAAGCTGGGGCGCTGAGTGGAAACCCGGTGATCCTGATGAAGCCGGATTTCCCGGTGGCAACGGCCTGGGCCTATGGCCGGATGCGCGAGCATGGCGGGTGGTATATTCCTCAGGACCAGGCAGAAGCAGAGCTCGCGGCGTGGCGTAAAGCGCCCACTTGGGAAAGCCTGCCGCTCGTCAACAACATCGAGAAACCGGTGTTTGAAAAGTATCTTGCCCTTCCAGCCCTTTTAAGCCTGCTTCGGGAGAAGTTCGGCATCCGGTGCATGATGAGCGGGAGCGGGAGCACGTGCTTCGCGCTGCCGAACCGGGACACGGATGCAAAGGCGGTCGAGGCGGCGGTTCGGGAGGCCTGGGGACCGTCGGCCCTGATTATCCGGACGGCGATCTTGTAGCCTGGCCTCTCCTACGTTAGAAACAGGTGCCGCCGAAGGGTCGGTGCATTCCTGTTTGAGGGAACCAAACGTTTTGGGGAACTTCTTTTGGTTCACGTTGTCTTACGCGATCGAGAAGGGCAGGACCAGGCCATCGCACTAAATTCTGCCGTAACCTCGTTTCGTGCTTGCGAAGCGCGGCGCCTTCCAATTCCCTAAGATTCTAATTCCAAGGCAGAACGGTCCGAAACAATGAGCGACGGAGCACCTAAGAAGGAGGTTGTGCTGCAAGGCATAGCGGCCTCGCCGGGCGTCGCGCATGGACCGAGTTTCGTGTTTCTGCAGAAGGAGCTGGAGATTCCGCTTTATCAAGTGGACGAAGTGAACCGCGCGTCGGAGATCAAGCGGTTCGAGGCTGCGCTGATGGACACGCGTGGCCAGATCAGCAAGGTGCGGCAGGAAGTGGCCGCGAAGCTCGGTGAAGCGGAGGCGCAGATCTTTGACGCCCACCTGCTGGTGCTTGATGACCGTGCGCTGATCGAGGAAACGATCGAGGAGCAGAAGGAAACGGGCTTCAACATCGAGTACTGCTTCCACGCCGTCGCGAAGCGTTACATAGAGGCTTTCGGCAACATCGACGACGAGTACATCAAGGAGCGCGTGACGGACATCCGTGACGTCACGAAGCGCCTGCTTCAGACGCTGATGGGCCAGAGCGGTTCGAGCCTGAACCGCATTGGTGGCCCCAAGGTGGTGGTGTCGGAGGACTTGGCACCTTCGGATACGGCGTCCATTGAGAAGGGTTCCGTCCTTGCCATCGTTACGGACGCGGGCAGCCGCACGAGTCATGCGGTGATCATGGCGCGGTCACTGCAGGTGCCCGCGGTCGTGGGTCTGCATGACGTGACGCAGAAGGTCGAGAACAACGAGACGCTGCTGGTGGACGGGTATGACGGGCTGGTGATCATCAACCCGTCCGAACAAACGCTTTTCCGCTATGGCCGCATCCAGCAGAAGCGGCAGACGATCCAACGCGTGTTCGAAGGGGTGCTGGCCTTGCCGTCGCAGACGCTTGACGGGCGCCCGTTCAAGCTGGTGGCGAACATTGCGGGGCCGGAGGACATCGAGGGCGTCCTGAAGAACGGCGGCGAGGGCGTGGGTCTGTTCCGCATGGAAGGGGTGTTCATCAAGGGTGACAAGTTCCCGCCGGAAGAGGAGCAGTTCCAGATTTACCGGCAGGTGGTGGAGAGCCTGAAGCCGCGGCCCGTGGTTATCCGCACGCTGGACCTGGGTGGCGACAAGCGCGTAAGCGGCCTGTATTTCGTGGAGAACGAGGCGAACCCGTTCATGGGTTTCCGGGCGATCCGTTTCTGCCTCGAGCACAAAGAGCTTTTCAAGGACCAGTTGCGGGCAATCCTCCGCGCAAGCGCCTTCGGCAAGGTGCGGATCATGTATCCCATGATCAGCGGCGTCCAGGAGCTGACCCAGGCGAATCAGGTGCTTCAGGAGGCGAAGCAGGAGTTGCGCGCGCGCCAGCAGGACTTCGATCCGACAGTCGAGATCGGCAGCATGATCGAGATTCCGAGCGCCGCGGCGACGGCGGATCTGCTGGCGGAGCACTGCCAGTTTTTCAGCATCGGTACGAACGACCTGATCCAGTACATGCTCGCGGTGGACCGCGTGAACGACCGCATAGCTCACTTGTACGAGCCGACGCATCCGGCCATCCTCCGCACGATCCGGTCGATCACGGAGACGGCGAAGGCCAGGAACATCAAGGTGAGCGTCTGCGGCGAGATGGCGGGCGATCCCCTGTATGTGCCGCTCCTGTTGGGCCTTGGGGCGGACGAACTGAGCATGGCGGCAAGCATCCTGCCGGAAGTGAAGTTTTTCCTGCGCAATATCAAGATGTCAGAGGCCGAGGAGCTGGCGCGCGAGGCACTGCGCGAGGCCGAGCCCAAGGTCACGTATAACAGACTCCGCCGCTTCTATAATGAGCGGATGGAAAGCGTGCTGAAACAGCACGGTGCGTAGGCCCGGGGGCAAGGGCGTGAGGCTGGAAGCCGCGCCGGGTAAAGCGGACGCCACCCTTTTTTCCAGCAGGAGCGATATGCGCGCGATTGGAAAGAGTAAGAGATCGTGGAAAGCCGTGGGGGCTTTGCTTTTCGCAGCGGCAGCGAGCCTGGCCGGGGCGCCGGCTGCACGGGCTGATCTGGACGAGGCGGCGCAGATGGCGCTGGCCGGGCAGATCACACCGCTGGAATACCGGCGGCTTTCGCTGCAATCGGCGCTCAGGCCGTACGCGGCAACCCGGGGCATTGGCACGGGGCTTTCCGTCGCGGCGACCGTTGCAACAAACACGGCGTTGCCCAGTGCGGTTTTGGGCGTAGCCGTTCCTGCCGGACTCGGTGCGGGAATTCGCGAGTATGGGGAAAGCCTGGAGCTGGCCCGCCTGGCGGTAGACCGCAGCTACTGGAAGGAGACGGAGGCTGCGGCGATGGGTGGAGACAAGGAGGCGCTGTTAAAGCTTGCTGAAGCGCACTTTGGCGGGGAGTTCGGGGCTCCGGATCTGCGGCGCGCTGCGGCCTGCATCATGGCGGCGGCAGCGACGGGTGACGCGCGTGCGCTGAACAAGGCGGGCGTGGTTTTTGCCAAGGGCTGGGGCGTGCAGCAGGATCTTGAGCTGGCGCAGACGTATTTTGAAAAGGCGGCATCGCTCGGGCACGCGGCGGCTGCCCTGAACGCGAAGCTGCCGCCCGAGAAGATCGGGTGGAGTCGGCCCGTCATGGCGGAAGGCTTTTCGCCAACGAATATCGACAGGCCCGTGGGCCGGATCGGAATGGAGGGCTTCATGATCTTCATGGGGCTGGGCACGGCGCCCAACGGCAACACGCTGGCCTACATGTCCGTGCTGGATTACCGGTTTGCAGGGCTGAGGGTTTCGTCCGCAGGTGCCGGCGATCCCCAGGCTTCGTATCTTGAGGATGACAAGGGCCGCCGTTACGCGCTGGTGGCTGCGCACGGCATTCAGCTTTCCCCGCGCTACTCGATCCTGGATCCGGGCGATCTGCTGTGCTTCGTGCTGGAGTTTGAGCCTCTGGAGCCCGACGCCGAGTGGTTCGACTTGATCGAGCCCGCCGGACCGGGGTCCTGGGTGTTCCGGAAGGTGCCGCTGCGGCCCAAGAAGTAGGCGCCGGAGCATAGGGAGGGACCCGAAATGGGGTGTGCCGGGCGGGTGCGTGTGATCGGTTCTTGCGCGGGGTTGCGGGCGCATGCAAATATCGCCGGCACGATGCGCGTCCTCGTCCTCACCTCCAGTACCGGCGGCGGCCATGATATGCGTGCCCGCTCGTTCAAGGCTTGGGCCGAACACCCGTCCGCGCGCGAGCTCGGGTTGGAGGTCACGCTGCACCAGGCGCTCGAGAACACCCACCCGGTTTACGACTTTGGCGTGGGGATCTATAACTGGATCCAGCGCGTATGGCCGGCGCTCCATCATGTGTATTTCAACGTGCTGGAGTGGGTGCCGTTCTGCGGTTCAAAGGGCATTCTGGGCAGGGCCGCCTTCATGGAACGCGTCCGCGAGCTCAAGCCGGACGTGATCTTGAGCACGCATGATCACCTGAACCACGGTTTTTTCGAGGCTGCCCGGGAGGCGCTGGCACCGGCGCCGGTGAGGTGTGCGACGTATTGCGGGGAGCTGTTCGGCGGTTATGGGTTCAGCCATCACTGGGTGAACCCGGCGTGCGATCTGTTCATCGGGGCGGTAGAGGAATGCGCGGAAACGGCGCGGCGGTTTGGCGTGCCCGCCGGGCGCGCGCGGGTGGGCGGCTTTTTGCTGAACCCGAACTTCTACGAGCCCGTGTCGCCCGAGGCGCGACGGCGCTTTCTTGTGGAGGAGCTGCGGCTGGAGCCTGACAGGTTCACGCTTGTTCTTGCCACGGGGGCCAATGGTGCCAACAACCACCTCCCGCTGCTGCAGAAGCTCCACGATGCCGGCGTGATGCCGCAGGTGGTCTGCCTGTGCGGTAAAGACGCCGCAGCCTACGCAGCGGTTGACGCCTGGGCAAAGGCGCACCCGAAATTGCCCGCGAGGCCGCTCGGTTACACGACCCGAATGAACGAGGTCATGGCCGCAGCTTCCGCGATCGTCGCGCGACCGGGGACAGGCACGACGAGCGAGGCTATCCTGAGCACCACGCCCATCATTTTCAACGGGCTGGGCGGGATTATGCCGCAAGAGTGGATTACCGTGAAGTTTTCCCGGGCACATGGGCTGGGTGCGGTCATGAAGCGTCCCGGTCAACTCCCGCGCCTTGTGAAAGCCTGGATGGAAAGTCCCGGCGCGCTGGAGGCCCAGCGTGAAGCCATGCGGAAAGCGCTTCCCCAGGGCCATCCGCTGGAAATCCTGCGTACCGTGAAGGCACTTGCGGAAAACGCGGTGCCTGCGGAAACCGTGACGCGCTAGGGCCAATCGACATATGGGTTACAGCCACAGGAGGGCGGAGGCGAGGGCGGAAAAGTGATTTAAGGCGGTGCGACAGCTTAAAGTAGAAGTGCGCTAGGTCGGCGTCGAGGAAGGAGGGGTATCCAACAGATGCGAAAACTTGAACTGAATGTGCTCTAGCCGAAGATCCGCTGCAGGAGGTAGCCGAGCAGGGCGGTGGCGGGGATCGTGAGCACCCAGGTCCATAACATGCGCTCCACCACGCCCCAGCGTACGGCGTTGAGGCGCTTGGTCGCGCCGACGCCCATGATGGAGCTGGAGATGACGTGGGTGGTGGAGAGCGGGATGCCCCAGTGGCTGGCGACCTGAATGATCGCCGCAGCGGCTGTTTCCGCCGCAAAGCCGTGGACGGGCTGCAGCTTAACCATGCGGTGACCGAGTGTGCGGATAATGCGCCAGCCGCCGGCGGCTGTTCCCGCGCCCATGGTGATGGCGCAGGCGATCTTCACCCAGAGCGGCACGCCCTTGAACTCGGGCACGCGAAGGAAGTCCAACCAGGCGGGCATGCCTTCAAAGGAGCCCGAAACCGTGGCGGTGAAAAGGGCGAGCGTGATGATGCCCATCGTCTTCTGCGCGTCGTTCATGCCGTGGCTGAAGGCCATCCACGAAGCGCTGCCGAGTTGCAGGCGGCCGAACCACTGGTTGACGACGACCGGGCGGGTCTTCCGCAGGATGTAAAGGAGGATGCCCATCACGATGAACCCGGCGATGAGGCCGCAGACCGGGGAGATGAACATGGGGTAGACGACCTTCGGGAGAAGGCCCTCGGGCATGTTCTTGGCCGGGTTGAAGCGTTCCCAGATGATGACCGACCAGTTACCCGCTGCGCCGACCGTGGCACCGCAGAGGCCACCGGTGAGCGCATGACTGGAGCTGGAGGGCAGGCCGAGCCACCAGGTGATGAGATTCCAGACTATGCCCGCGAGCAGGCCGTTCAGGATGACGGTGGTCGTGACGAACGAGGTGTCGACCAGGCCCTTTCCGATCGTTGAGGCAACCGCGGTGCCCGCCAACGCTCCGAGCAGGTTGAAGACGGCAGCCATCACGACGGCCTTCCGGGGCGACAGCACCTTTGTCGAGACGACTGTCGCGATCGAGTTCGCGGTATCGTGAAACCCGTTGATGAACTCGAATACGAGAGCCGTCAGGATGACGAGCAGGATGAAGAGCATGGGGGGCGAACGTTCGACCGCTGGAGAGGAAAGGGAGCTGGCGGGCGGCTGTGGCCCGCGCGGCGCGGCTAGCTGTATTTGAGCACGACCTGAAGGATGACGTTGCCGGCATCGCGGCAGCGGTCGATGGCCTTCTCGAGGAGGGCGTTGAGGTCTTTGAGAACCAGGACCTCAATTACGTCGTGCTTGCCGCTGTACAGGTCGCGGGTGAGCGCAAACATGAGCTTGTCAGCCTCGCCCTCAAGCATGTGGAGCTTCTCGTTGAGCGAGCGGACGCGCTCCGGGTGCGTGCGGGAGCGGAGTTCCCGCACCATTTCCACAACGGTCTCGGTGGCGGAGTCGAGCAGGGCGGCCTGCTTGAGGAAGTATTCGCTGGAAACGGGGTTTGGTGTCGCGGTGTAGTGCTCAGCGAACTTGATCATCGCCTTCGGGATCTTGCAGAGGGCGGCGGCGATGGACTCGATGTCTTCACGCTCGATGGGCGTGATGAAAGTGCGGCAAAGCTCCTCGGTGATCTGCTGCTTGATCTTCTTGTCGCGCCGGCGGTGCTCGTTCAGTTGCTCGATGGCCCCCGCGACGTTAGCCTGCTTGAGCATCTCAAGAAGCAGGTGAACGCTCGCATGCGCTTCCTCGGCGCTCTGGTCGAGCAGATCGTAGAAAACGTCTTTTTTTGCGAAAAGCTTCTGTAGCGAAAACATGGGGAAAAACTGTTCCAGATTCGCCACAGATGTAAAATGGAAAATCCGTGACCCGGGAACGAATTCCCACGGCATCACGGACTGGAAGCGGGGCATTTGGGGCGTTCCTCCCAGAAGGAAAAACGCACGCGTTTCCCCCGCCTTTGCGCCCGCGAGGGAGCCGGTTTTTCCGGCTCCCTCCTGAGGGGCGGGGAATAGGGGCCTCAACCTGGCGTGCCCTTTGGGGCGTGTCCCGACTTTTACGGTGCTCGGGCCACTGTCCTAATAGCGCCAGCGGGTCTGACTTCTACTTGCTGCCCGGGAGGCTCTTCTGGAGCTGGTCCACGCTCTGCTGAACGTCCTTGGCCGCGGCTTCGCCTTTGGCTTTGAGGGCATCGCCGACCTGCTTGAGCGTATCCGAGATGGCCTTCTGCTGGTCGGGCGTAAGGTTCGCCTGCATCGCAAGCTGCTGGAGCTGCGCGGTGGCCCCGGCGTAGTCGCCGGCCTTTACGGCCGACACAACTTTGTCAGCCGCGCTCTGCTGAGGCGCCGGAGCGGACTGGAAGCTCTGTTGCAGAGGCTTCGTGTCGACTTCGGTCTTCTTCTTGCAGGCGACACCGAGGAGCGCCGCGCACATGAGGGCAAGGAGGGTGAGCTTTTTCATGGTTTCCTTGGGAAATGGCGGACGTCGTGCCCGCTTGGTGCGTACATGAATCGGGGTCTTTGCGTTGTCAAACGATCGGGAAACTTTGGCGGTCGGTGAGGCCTGTCATGCCTGCCCTTGTTCAAGGAATACCTGGAGGGCAGCCTGGGTCAGGCCATTACAGGCAGGGTGGCGAGGCCCGAGCATCTGGGCGTGTTTGAGGAAAGAGCGGTAGGCACCGGGAGCGTCACCTTCAAACCAGTGGTGCCAGAGGCCAGACAAGTCCTTGTCCAAAGCCTCGGCGAGCAGGGGCAGGAAGAAGTCCGTGGTTAACGTATCGAGCCGTGTGCCGCCGATCGCGTCACCGAGGATGCTGGAGGCAAGGGTGTCGCGCAGCGCGGGAAGTCCTATGGTCTTGCGGTACGCGCCGCCATCAGGCTGCTGGGGACCTGTGGGGAGTCCCCTGCCCCACTCCAGCAGCGCGGTGGGCCATTCGGGATTGGCATTCACGAGCCTGAGGTACTGGGCGATGCGTTGGCGCGGCTGGTTTGCGGGGCGTAGCCCGCAGAGGCGCCAGCGGCCTTCCTGCTCGCAGAAAAGCCGTTCGACTGCGGGCATCTCCGTGCGCAGGCGTTCGATTGGCCAGGCGAGCGCCAGATTGGCCATGGGGGCACGGTTGCGGGAAAGACCAAGCCCTTCGAGGCAGGCCTGATGACACGCGGCTGCCCACGAGCCCGCAGCCTGGAGCCTGCTATGGGCGTACGTGCGTTTCTGCCGCCAGCGTGTGGCGGCTTTCTGGCGTAGGGTCGCACGACGGAGTTCGAGGGGCTTTTGGAGGAAGCCTTCGAGCAGGCCAACGCAGTCCTTTCCTTCGAGCGCGAGCAGGGCTTCTTCGGCGGCGTATTCCTCAAGGTCGCGGTTCAGGTGCGGCAACAGCACGAGTAACTCCGGCTGCCGCCCGTCGAACGTCCTCGCCACGGCCTCCCCCACTTTGGGTGGGAAAAGCACGAGGTGAAGGACGACACCGCCGTAGCGGGGGTCGTGCTCATGCCCATGCGCATGCCAGTCTGCACGGCGGAAGTGGACTTCGACGTCACCCACGACGCGCCGACCGCCAATGTCCAGTTCGGCTCCAAAAAAGTCGGGGCCATCGAGGAGGTTCCACCGGCCTGGACTGAGCACTGCAAGCGGCTGGTCAGACAAGGTGCGGAGGTTTTCCCTCCGGAAATCGCCGCGGAGCCAGATGCGCTGGAGTACGCGCTCGGCCACGGTCACGGGGCCATAGAGGCCGGGAACTTCGGCCAAGCCGTTTTTTTCGGGCGGCTGCATGGTGAGGGTCATTCCAGGGCAGCCCCAGTTCTACAGGCACACGCACCCGGTAACAAGCCGTCTTTTCGAGCAGTGCCGAACCTTCGAGGCGCGGGCGAAATGGTGCCTAATCCGGACGACGGATGCGCCGGATGGGAGCGGCATAAGCGGCGATCGTTGCGGCCTGCAACAGGCCACTGAAGGCGACGCCGGACATGACCACGGCCCGGGGCTCTAGGATCGTGCCGGGCTGAAGGACGGCGTTGCAGCCGGCTTCAGCTTTCTCTCCAAGCATGGCACCGAGTTTACGCATGCCCGATTCCTGCCGCCCTTCGCGGGTCTGCACGGGGACGGGCTTCTGGTCGAGGCGGAGGTTCGCACAGATCACGCCGGCGCCGAGGTGCGCACCGTTGCCCAGGACGGAGTCGCCAACGTAGTTGTAGTGCGGCGTCTGCACGTGGTCCATGAGCAGGGAGTTCTTGAACTCACACGCGTTGCCAAGCACGCAGTGCTCGCCGGCGATCACCTGCCCGCGGATGAAAGCGCCGGGGCGAATCTCCGTATGCGCGCCGATCCAGCACGGGCCTTGGATGGTGGCATAGGCGGGCAGCTTCACGGACGGGTGGATGTAGACCTGCCCTTCCAACTGCACGCCCGGCGGCACGTTCACAGGCGCGGGGTACTGCGACCAGTCCAGCGATGCGAGCGCAGCCTTGATCTGCGCCACCCACGCCCACGGCGGGGCATCCGGAGAGAAGTGCTTGGCGAACGGGCTCAGGCTTTGAGGGAGCGTGAAGAGGTCGGCGGCTTTCATGGGTGAGTGCGGGAGACTTTCCGCAGAATGTTCCGGGCGCGCAAGCCTGCACGCGGGCATCGGGGTTTCCGGGAGGCGCGGTAAGACTCCGAAGATTTCCAGTGGGAAGCGTGTTGAAGGCGCGTCGCCAGCGCCGTGCGCCCGTGTTCGGGCATGGCGGGCGGCGCCCTGAAAGGCGCGGCGTTGCTGACAGGCCCCCACTCGCCCCGCACGCCCCTGGGAGCGCCTGTTTGGCTTGCGTACCGTGCGAAAGGCAAAAAACATGACCGGACACGCGGGCCACGCCCGCCAACGCACCGGCACTTTTTTATGGGCAACACTTTCGGAACCCTCTTTTCCATCACCACGTTTGGCGAAAGCCACGGGGGCGGAATCGGCGTCGTTATTGACGGTTGCCCGCCCAACCTGCCGCTGACGGAAGCAGACATTCAGGTTGAACTGGACCGGCGCCGCCCGGGCCAGAGCTCGATATCCACGCCGCGGAAGGAAGAGGACCGCGCCCGCATTTTGTCGGGCGTTTACGAGGGCCGGACGTTGGGCACGCCGATTGGCGTCGTGGTGGATAACACGGATGCCCGACCGGAAGCCTATGCGGAGATGCGCGAGAAATTCCGGCCTTCGCACGCGGATTTCACCTATCAGTCCAAATACGGCCGCAGGAACCCCGAGGGCGGCGGCCGCTCTTCCGCGCGCGAGACGATTGGGCGCGTTGCGGGAGGGGCGGTGGCGAGAAAAGTGCTCGCGGCGGCTGGTGGGCTGGAGATCCGGGCCTGGGTGGAACGTATCCACGATATTTCCATGCCAGACTGTGACGCGATGCCGACGTTGCAGCAGGTGGAGGCGACGCCCGTGCGGTGTCCCGACTCGAGGGTGGCGGAAGCGATGATCGCGCGCATCCATGACGTGCGCTCACGGGGCGATTCGGTCGGGGGTGTCATAGCCTGCCGCGTCTCAAACGTGCCTGTCGGCCTGGGCGACCCGGTGTTTGATCGTCTGGAAGCGGACTTGGGGAAGGCCATGCTGTCGATCCCCGCAACGAAGGGCTTTGAGATCGGGAGCGGCTTTGCAGGCAGCCTGATGACGGGCTCGGAGCACAATGACCTTTTCGAAATGCGGGAAGGCCGCGTGCGGGCTGTCACGAACCGGGCGGGAGGGGTGCTGGGAGGCATCAGCTCCGGGGAGGATCTGTTCTTCCGGGTAGCTTTCAAGCCGACAGCGACGATCTTGCAGAAGCAAAAGACCGTGGACATTCACGGGCACGACACGGAACTGATGGGCCGGGGACGCCATGACCCCTGCGTGGTGCCGCGTGCCGTTCCTATTGTCGAGGCCATGACGGCGCTTGTGCTGCTGGACCACTGGATGCGCAACGCGGCCCAGAACGCCGTATTTGCGGAAGCACTACGCAAGCTGTAGAGCCCCCCGGGGCCGCTGAAACGCCCGCTTTCTTGCCGACCTGCGGGCCTCCTACTCGCCGGAGCGGTTGCCGTTACCTTGGCCGGAGGAGCGTTCGGATTGCGCGGGAACGCTCGCGCGCGGCGTTGTTCCATATTCCGAGGACACGCTGATCGTGGGCCGTCCGAGTGTGGGCATGATGTCCTTGCGCACGTTTGCGCCGCGCATGATGGGTGTCGTGCGCTCCTGGACGGGCGTGGACTCCACAACAGTCCCCGAGGAACCAGGCGCGAGCGCAGGAGCCGGATCGGCAGAGCGGCCGCCTGCGACGGGAACGTCTTCGCCAGCAGTTTCCCGTTTTCGCAAGGTGCGCTCGGGCAAATTGAGCCGACGGCTTCCCGAAGGGCTGCCCTCGCGATCAGTCTCCGGGTTCATCAGGCGCCTGGTTTCGGATTCCTTGCCCGCGGCTTGAACGGGCAAGCCGGGTTCAGAAGAATGGCTGCCGCGGAACTGGTAGCGGTTGACGTCCTGAAGTGAAAGGTCGTCGGAAACGTCGCGGGACTGCACGGATTCGACGTCGAACAGCGACGAATAGGCGTTGTGGTATTTGGCCACGCGGGTCGTCGGCTTCCGGTAATCGAGTTTCTCCATCGACGACATTTTGCCGGTGGCGGCATTGTCTTTGCGGTCGACGTTTTTGGTTGGGTAAATCGTGCGTTCGCGCGTGGGCCCCCACTCGCGCGCACTGTTTTCAATGGGGGCGCGCTGCGAGCCGAGCGACGTAAAGGTGGAGTTGTAGTTCTTGAACTCCATGCGTTCGCCGTATTTCTCCGGGAGCTTCGGCGAAGTGAAATCGCGCCCGCTCAGGCGGCTCTTTTTTTCGTTGGAAAAGCGTTCGCTGCGGGCGCTCATGTCCGGTCCAGCAGGCTTGGCTTCGTCCTCGTCGTCATCTTCAGCGAAAGCGCTCGCGCCGATCAGGGCGGCGGCCAAAAGGCCCACGCCGAGCGAGCGCGCCATGCGGACGAGCCGACCAGATCCATCCCCCGTAAACTTCCCCCACATCGCCATAATCCCTTTTATAAGAGACTAGCCGAGGAAGGGGACCCTCTGCAAGCCCAGGCGGAGACCGAACTTCCGGGTGGACGGGGCTGCCTGCTGTTCTTAATTCTCAAGACGCATCCGTAATTACGGCCTGCTCGCATGACCCCTACGTCCACGGCAACCCGAGACCCGTCCCTTCCGGAGGCGCCTGTGCCGCTGCCGGAAACGGTGATTGAGGCTCGCACGGGCTGGCGTGCGCTCGGCCTGGGAGAGCTGTGGCACTTCCGCGACCTTCTGGGCTTTCTCGTGTGGCGTGACGTAAAGGTGCGGTATGCGCAGAGCGTGCTCGGCGTGGGCTGGGCGCTGCTCCAGCCGCTCTTTTCGGTCCTCGTGTTTTCAGTGGTTTTCGGCCGCATGGCGGGGGTTTCCGCGGGAGAGGCGCCTTACAGCCTGTTCTCCATGGCGGTCGTGGTGCCCTGGACGTTTTTCTCGAACGCGCTTGCGGAGGCCACCCAATCGCTGGTTGGAAATGCGGGGCTGCTGGCCAAGGTCTATTTCCCGCGCCTCTTTCTGCCGCTCTCGGCCGCGCTCGGCAAGGTGATCGACTTCGCGCTGGCGCTCGCCTTCACGCTGGTTGTCCTCGGTTTCGCGGGCTACGCGCCTACGGTCCGCTGGCTTGCCTTGCCGGTGCTCACGGTGCTGATCCTGCTCGCGGCAACGGGGCTCGGGCTGTGGTTTTCCGCGCTGGCGCTGCACTACCGGGATGTCCGGTATGCGATGAACTTCGCGCTCCAGCTCTTCATGTTTGCGTCGCCCGTCGTGTATCCGATGGCGCTCGTGCCCGAGCACTGGCGGCTCCTCTACGCGCTCAACCCGATGGCCGGCATCCTCGACGCTTTCTGCGCGTGCCTGCTCGGTGGACCGTGGACCGGCCCCGCAACTTTGGCGGTGAGCGTAGCGTCGGCAGCCGCGATTTTTGCGGGAGGCGCCTTCTACTTCAAACGTGCCGAAGCCGCCTTTGCGGACGTCGCCTGAGCACCCATGGCCCGTTACTCCATACGCATCGAAGAGCTTTCTAAAGCCTACCGGCTCGGAGCAAAGGAGGAACGTTCCCGCACGTTTGCCGGCGCGCTTGCAAGGGCCGTCACGGCCCCATGGAAAAACCTGCAGTCTCTGCGGGGGCTGACCCGGTTCAGTGAGAATGACGACACCAGCGTGCTTTGGGCGCTGCGCGACGTGAACCTGGAACTGGAGCCCGGGGAGGTAGTCGGGCTGATCGGGGGGAATGGCGCGGGGAAGAGCACGCTCCTAAAGATCCTGTCGCGCATCACGCACCCCACCCGCGGACGCATTCGCCTGCGCGGCCGCGTCTCAAGCCTGCTGGAGGTCGGCACGGGGTTTCATCCCGAACTTACGGGCCGCGAGAATATTTATCTGAATGGCGCAATCCTCGGTATGACGCGCGCCGAGATCGCACGAAAGTTTGACGAGATCGTCGCCTTCGCCGAGGTCGATGCGTTCCTGGACACGCCGGTGAAACGGTATTCGAGCGGCATGTATGTGCGGCTCGCGTTCGCGGTCGCTGCGCACCTTGAGCCCGAGATCCTGCTCGTGGACGAGGTGCTCGCTGTGGGCGATATGCGCTTCCAGAGCAAGTGCCTTGGGAAGATGAAAGACGTGACCGCGGGCGACGGCCGCACGGTCGTTTTCGTGAGCCACAACATGTCGGCCGTGGCCTCGTTGTGCAAAAAGGTGGCGGTTATGGAGAAGGGACGCCTCGTGGCGCACGAGCCCACGGCTCAGGGCATCGCGCGTTACCTGGCCTCGCACCGGCCTGGCATATACGAAGGGACAGAGGGCGCCTTGGCGGACCGGCTTTCGTGTGTGGAACGGGCCTGGATTGAACCGGACCCCCGTGATGTCGCGCCGGGCGAGGCGCCGTCATTGAGGCCTGGGAGCCGGTTCTCCCTCGTCGCGCAAGTGGCGACGCGGCCGGGCCCGCCCGTTGAACTGGTGGCAAGCTTCTACGACCACCTGCGGAGGCCGCTCTGGATGTTCACGCAGACCGCCTTCGAACAGACGCTGTTGCCCGGCGGGCGGCGTTCCCTCATCCGGCTGACCTACATGATGCCGCACCTGGCGATCCCGCAGGTCACGGTGGACCTCGCGACGGGTGCCCCCGCCGCGTTTCCATACCACCACATGGTGCTCGACGCGTTGACCTGCCCGGTGCTGCCGGCGGAGTCCCATGCCTATCGGCCGTTGAGCCCGGATTTCCCAATTGTCCTTGAGCCGGATTACCACGTCGAGGCGCTCGGCGCCGCGGACACCCCTCCCCCGCACGCATGAACTCCGGCCTGAAACAGCTTCTGCGCGCCGCGCTGGCGCTCCCTCTCGGCTGCGGTCCGCTCCGGCGGGGCGTCGCGGGGCTGCTGAGGCAGCGGCATTACGGGGACCTGCATGTGAATGTGCCGCTGGGCCAAGGGCTCGTGTGCCCCATTTGCCACGCGGACCACTGGCTTTCATACCAGCACATCTTTGTCGACGGGGAATACGACCACCCGCTCGCGGCGCTTCCCCTGCCCTCGCGCTGGATAGACCTGGGCTGTCACGCCGGGCACTTCTCGCTCGATGTCCTGCTTCGCCGCCGCAAGGCAGGCCTTGGCGGGCCAACGCACGCGGTGCTTGGCGATGCTGACGCACGTGTGCGACCGAGCGTGGAGCGCCTGATCGAACTCAACGCGCTCGGCCCGTATTGGCGTTTTGAATACGGCCTTGTCACGGCACCCGGCGAAAAGGCGTCCTTCGCCGCGCGGGACTACATGACGTCAGGACGCGCCACCGAAGGCGAGCCGGGGCGCCCCGTGCCACGTCTGGCGCCTGAGACCCTCGTGCGGGCACTCCCGCCGCCTTACGATCTGGTTAAACTCGACATCGAGGGCGGCGAGCATGACTTCCTTCTGCACTACACGCCCGTATGGCAGCACGCGGCGGCACTGCTTCTTGAGTGGCATGGCTGGCACGGCGGCGGGGGCCGGCCCGAGGCTCTGGTTTCACTCGCCGCGAAAGACGGCTTTCGCTTGACCTGGGCTGAGGAACATCCGGACAACGCGAACCAGCCTCCCGAACGCCACATGGGGCTGCTCCTCCTGCAGCGAGCCTGAACGCCCATGCACATTGCCTTTGTAAATAACCAATTCCAGCTTGGCGGCGCAGAGACGGTCGTGCAGCAGCTTCATCGGCGCTGCCTCGCCGCGGACCACGACAGCACGCTTTGGGTGGCGGAAGGCAAAACGTATCCGTGCGAGCCGGGATTGCGGCCGCTCTACCCGCGCAGCCTCAGTTACCTGTCCCACACACGCCTCGCACCTGTCGTGCAGCGGTGCTTCCCGCGCTGGCGCTGGACGGACGCCGCGTTCCGCGCCTTGGGCCGCAGCGACGCCGACCTCGTCCACATTCATAACTTCCACGGAATTTACGCGCGCCTGGAATCCCTGGCAGAGCTTGCGCGGAAGAAGCCCGTCGTGTGGACGTTTCACCGGTTCTGGGGGATCACGGGGGGGTGCGATCACCCGATCGAGTGCGATCGTTACCTGACGACGTGCGGCTGTTGCCCGCGCGTGGGCGAGTTTCCCATTCCGCACCATGACAACACGGCGGAGCAACTGGCGCTGAAGTTGCGGGTGCTGCGGGACGCGCCGATGCACATCGTCGCGCCGTCCCTCCATCTTGCCGACCGCGTGCGTCACAGCCCCGTGGGCAGTCGCTGGCCCGTCCATTACATACCGAACGGCGTGCAGGTAAAGGCGCATGGGTTTGCCCGAAAGCACGACGTAGAGTTCCGGGCTAAGTTCGGGCTCAAGCCAGGTCGCACCTCGGTGCTCGTGGTGAACCACAATTTCAGGAACCCGATAAAAGGGTTTCAGCTGATCCTGCCGGCGCTCCGGCTTGTGGACCCGGAGACCTTTCAGCTCATGCTGGCTGGCGGCCATTCGCGCTGGGCGCTTGAGCAGCTTCCTCCCGGGGTCCAGGCCGTCGATTGCGGTTATGTGTCAGACCGTGAGCGGCTCGCGGAGTTGTATGAGGCGGCCGACATTTTCCTCTACGCCTCACCGGGCGAAAATTTCCCCTGCGCCAGTCTGGAGGCGATGGCCGCCGAGTGCTGCGTGGTGACGACGCCCACCGACGGGCTTCTGGAGCAGATCCAGCCCGGCCAAAACGGGCTGATTGCAGAGAGCATGGCGGGGCCGGATCTCGCAGCCGCATTTCAGGAGGCCTTGGACTCGCCGTCGCTCTGCCAGAAGCTTGGCAAGCAGGCCCGCCTTGACGTGGCGGAGCGCTTTTCCGAGGACCTCATGGTCGCGCGGCACCTCCGTCTGTACGCGCATATCCTCGGGCGCCCGCTCTGACGCACGCCGTTGCGGCAGGAGCTCCGGTCACGTTCGTCATATCACCCGACACGCGAGCCCAGCCGGCTGTATCCGTTTTTTACGGACAGTCTGAGTAGTCCGAAATGTCTGCGGATGACCTTGACGCCCCGCTAAATCGGCACCACAAATGGCCGTTTACGGCGGGGACCGAAAAGCCCCCGCGACGCCTTTTTTTCGCCGGGTTAGCTCAGTTGGCAGAGCAACTGATTTGTAATCAGTAGGTCGTGGGTTCGAGTCCCACCCCCGGCTCCATTTTGAAAAGGCCCTCGGACGCACGAGCGTTTCCGGGGGCTTTTTGCGTTCAGGATGCGGGAGGCGGAGCGGGATCGCGGCCTGACTTCACTCAGGCGCGCAGCCGCGGTGGGCACGTCTGGCCGTCTTTCCAGACGCCCGGGAGCGTGATGAGTTTTGGGAACTCGGGAATGCCGCGATCTCCGCGGTGCAGCTGCTCCTCGACAAGGTCCACGGCGGCTGCGGCAGCGGCCTCGTAGCCTTGGCATATACCAGCCAGCCGCGTCACGCCCGGGGGGATATCGAGGCTGGCGAATGCCAAGTCCGCAGGCACGACGAAGCCGGCGCGGCGGACGGCCGGTAGCCACGCGGGTGAGAGCGTCAGGAGCGCGTCGAGCCGGTTACTGCGCATCCACGCCGCCACGGTATCGAAGTTTTTCGCGACGACGTGATCTGGTTCCTCAAACTCGTTCAGGAAAACAGAGAACTCCGGCGGGTCGTTACGGACCGCGATGGCTGCGCGGTATCTGTCCTGCACAAACTCGCGGATAAAGCGCGCCATGAACACGCCGATCCGGCGGTAGCCAAGGGCCCGCAGCCGGTCGAGCGCCGTGAGCATGACCTGGAAGTGATCGTTCTCAGAATGGTGGAGCCGGGGTTCCACCACGTTGTAGCTCATGGACGCACAGGCGAAGCCCGTAAGGTCCATGTCGATCCGCGTGCCGGGGTCGAAGAAGCTGAAGACCACGCCGCGAATGCCGCGGCTTTGCAGGATGCGCACGAGAGCCGCGGGGGTCATGCCTCGCCGCGCGAGCGAAAACTCATCCAGGCCATATCCCAGGCGCATCGCGCGGCTTTTAATCGCCTTGAAGTATCGCCGCGTGAAAGGCGAACCGTGCACGTTTTTCAGGGGAATGCCGGCGACCATGGCGATGCGTGAGCCTGGGGAGGCCTTGCGCGTGCGCACGAGCGCGGCCATTGCGCTCAGAAGGGGGTCACGTTTGTAGCCGAGTTCGGCTGCAACCGCGACGACATGGCGGCGCGTTTCTTCCGGTATGCGGGGGTGTCCGCGCAGCGCGAGGGAGACCGTCGCCTGGCAAACGCCGGCTGCGGCGGCAACCTGGGCCTGAGAAAGGTGGGGCATTGCTAATCCGATTACCGGGCTGAGTGTCGTCGGCCGCCCGCTTTTTCGCAAGCCTATGCAAAAACGTTGGGCTGCCCCCCTCACGCGAAAGCGAGGCCTTTCGATTTCGACAGACACTCCGTTTACCCCCGATGAAGTCCTGCCAAAACGCGTTCTTTGCTGCCCTGGTCATTCTGGCGGCGTGGTGCAACTGCGCGATTCCAGCCCACGCCGCGACGTACGAGGCGTCCGTACAATACACAGTCCAGCCCGGGGAGACCTACCCCCTCAACCTGAGCATGTGGGTGCCCGACGACGCGCCGGCCGTGCGTGGCGCGATCGTCTACTGCCATGGTCTGGCGAGCAACGATCCGACCGCCAAATCGTCGTTCCAGACAAGGACGTATTGGCAGAAGCTTGCCCGTGAACAGGGTTTCGCGCTGATCGGCCTGCGCTTCACGGCGGGCGACCCGAATGCCGACGCGGACTACGTTTCAGGCACGGACAACGACCCGATGTACACGCCGCAGGCGGTGAGCAGCGGTATCGACGAGCTCGCGACGGCCTCCGGACGTGACGAACTGAAAACCTGCCCCCTTTCCTTCTATGGCTTCTCTGCCGGCAGTGGCTTCTCGCTGCGCGCCGCAAAGTACTTCACATCGAGAGCCATCGCTGCGAGCCACAACAAAGGGCTGTCCATTGAGTATATCGAAGGCACGGCCTTGTCCACATCGGTGCCTTGTGCCATCAGCTTCGGCACGCTGGACACGGATTCGCGCAACATCTCCGTTCGCCGCGTTTTCCGCGAGCACCGCGGCTATGGCGAGCCTTGGATGATCTTTCCGGACCGCGGAGTTTCCCATACGGAGTATGGGGACTCACACAGTTTCGCGATGCTCTTCCTCGACCGGATGATCACGACCCGGGTGCAGGGTGGAGGCGAAGTCGGGAAGACGCCCGTTCTCGCCGCGATCACGCCCTCGGCCTCTTATCTCGGGAACAACGCGGACAGCACATCCGGCACCTGGAACACGCTTTTCGGCAACCTGCCAACTTACGCGACGGCCACGGCGATCGGGACCGACCCCAACTTTTCCTGGATGCAAGATGAAGACCTTGCGGCGGCGTGGCAGGCGGTCTGCGCGGCCAACCGCTGGGGGTCGATGGCCAATTACTATGTGGAAGCGACAGCAGGCCAAGCTAAGACGATCACTTTGACGGCCGGCACGGCCGCAGCGACGAAGATCGACTGGTACGTGGGGGCGCAGAAAGTCGCCAGCGGTGATGCCACGCTGACGAGCTACACTTTCACGCCCACAGCCGGCGTGTCGGGAGTCCACGTACGCGTTACGCTCGCGGACAGCATCGTGGCAACGGCCGGTTTGACGGTTGTCGTGGCACAAGGAGACGCGAGCAGCCAACCGGCGTGGAAGACGCGCCAACCCGGCATTCGCGTGCAGGGCAACAGCCAGCAGATCAGCAATGGAGACAGCTCCCCGGTACTGGAGGACCACACTGATTTCAACTGGGCGTATTCGGGGAACACGATAGATCGCACATTCTCGATTACGAACACCGGTGGGCAGACGTTGACGTTGAGCAACACGCCGGCGGTAGTCGTTGAAGGGGCCGAGGCTTCGGCGTTTTCGGTCACCAGCCAGCCTGCGAGCACAAGCCTTGGGAGCGGCGAAACGGTGAATTTCACCATCCGGTACACGGCCAGCGGCGATAGCCAGAGCACGGCGACGGTGCGCATTTCCAGCAACGCCACAAATGACAATCCGTTCACCTTCTCGATAAAGGGCGTCTCGACCACCACCGGCTTCCCGGAAATTGCCATGAGCGGAAACGGCGCGACGATTGTCTGCGGCGACGCATCGCCTTCAGCCACGGACCATACGGACTTCGGGACCCAGGAGGTCGGGGTCGGCACACAAGACCGCACCTTTACGATAAGCAACACCGGCGCGGCGGACTTGTTGCTGAGCGGAACGCCGCGGGTGAGCCTTACGGGAAGCCATGTTTCTGATTTCGCGGTGACCGTTCAGCCGGCGGCCTCCGTCGCGGCCAATGGTAGCACGACCTTTACGGTCCGTTTCCAACCCAAGTCCGTCGGCACGCGCACGGCGGTTGTCCGCGTTGAGAATAATGACTCAGACGAGGCGCCGTTCACGTTCACCCTACAGGGAACGAGTGCGATCACAACCGTATGGGACAACGTCTCGAACACCAGTGATGGAACGAGCTTTCCCTTTACGATTGCGGCTGGCAGTTACGCTGCGCAGAAGTTCCAGACCGATGCGGGCACGCTGCGGCTGCACTCGGTTAAGCTCATGCTAAAGAAGCTGGCTTCCGGGAACATGAAGGTGGTGATCTATAGCCACAACAGTGGCTCTGACCTGCCGGACCAGGTGGTCGCGACGGTTTACGATGGCACGACGGACGCGGCCGGCCTTACCAGCAACTACGCTGCCGCCGTCTTCGACAACGGGGGTGCGGGCCTGAACATCACGCTGAGCCCGAGCACCGTTTATTGGCTCGTTCTTCAGAACACGACGGCCGCCACGGTGGACTGGGACTATACGACCAACAATACGGGCAGTGGCATCGGGTTCCTCACGCGCAACGTTTTCTCGAGCAACAGCGGTAGCACGTGGAGCCGGATCTACGCGGGCGAGCCCATGCGCATGACCCTCTCGGCGCGGCGCCTCTATACCGTCTCGGTCTCGGGTGGCACCGGTGGCGGCACCTGCGCTGTCGGCGACGCCGTGACCCTGTCCGCAGGCACTGCGCCGGCAGGCCAAGTCTTCTATGCCTGGACCGGCGATACCGGGGCGCTGGGCGACGCCGCCTCGCCGACAGCAACGCTTACCATGCCGGCTTCCGCTGTCAGCCTGACGGCCAACTTCAAGGTTCCCGATACGTATGCGCTTTGGAAGGCATACCAGTGGGGCCACGGAGCCTCGGACGCGACCGCTGGCCCCACGGCGGACCCGAACGGCAACGGGCTCTCAAATATCCTCGAATACGCACTGGGACACGACCCGAAGAATGTGGGCAGCGCCGCAGCGGTCACTCAGGGCACGACCCATTCGTCCGGAAGCACCTACCTCACGCTGACGTACCGTAAGCCGGCGGACAGGACTGACGTCTCCTACGTCATCGAACAGTCCTCGGACGGCACGACGTGGACGGCGGTGGATGCGGCGTCGTGCACCGTCAGCCCAGCCCCCGCAAACGACACAGATGGAACGCCACGGGTGTCTGTGCGTGACAACACGCCGCTGTCTGGTGGTAGCCCGCGCTTCCTGCGCTTGCGCGTAGTGGTGCCATAGGCGCGCGCAGTTCTTTCCAAACGGGTCATAAACGACAGACGCCCCGGACTCCAAAAAGTCCGGGGCGTCTGTTTTACCGGCAGCTCATGAGCCGCTCACGTTTGCTGCACGGGGTCGAGGTGTTCCCACCTGCCCTATTACGAGCGACGCAGGAAGCGGCGGCCCGCTGCAAAGGCAAGGGCTGCGGCACCGGCCATCGCGGCAAAGGTGGAGGGCTCGGGAACGGGTGTCACGTCAGCCAACGTTGAGCCGATGCGGAGTTCGTCAACTTCGTATTGGTTCATGGCACCCTGACCTGCGTTCGTGGCGCTCAAAAACAGATTGACGATATTGTTCGTCGAGCCGCCTGCGCCCGTGGCAGTAAGGCCGCTCGTCGGATCTGAGCCGGGGATCGTGCCGCCGCTGTAATTCCAGCCTTCAATCGTGTAGCTGGAATTGTTGGTGCGGGTCACCTTGAACAGAAACAGGTAGGTCGTGTTTGCGGTCAACGCGCTGCCCGCGGCGCTGCTGGTAGCATTGACAAACGTGTTCCACGTGCCGTCCCCGTTGATCGAGAAGCCCCAGTACTTAAACGTGCTACCGCGGTCGGTATAAAGCGAAAAGCCTCGGCTGGCCTGGAAGGCGGTCGGCGTCTTGACGATCAGGCTCATCCATTGCGAGGTCGCGTCCGTATTGAGGACAGCCCCCGCCTTGCCCGCCGTAGTATCCAACGTCACGTAGGTGTTGTCGTTCGTTCCGAAGCCATCGTAGTCTGAAACGAGACGGTTGTTCGACGTGGTCAGGCTTCCATAGGTGAGGGACGGCGACGTGCCAGCGACGAGCGAGGACGTCGTGCGGCTCGAGGTCCAGTTGCCGGTTTCGCCGATGCCCGTTCCGGCCTGACCGTGCAAAGCGCCCGTGTAATTGAACGTCTCCTCAAAGCAGAGGGCAGCGTAGGTGCTGCTGGCAGCTGCGAGGGTTGCGGCAAGGGTAACAGCAGACAGCTTCGCCGTGAGCCTGCGCGGGTGTGTAGTATAGCGAGTCAACATAGGTTTTCTCTGGGGTGCACGATCATTCTGACACCGATACGCCCAACATCAACCGAGCCACCATAGGACAGGTCCTATAATGGGTGTTGTCTTGCGGAGGTAGACAGGTGCGTACAGGATCGGCATGCTGCTCAAATGCCCCAGCCTACCCTTAGAGAAATTGCGGCGAAGGCCGGCGTCGGCCACAACACCGTGCACCTCGCGCTGAAAGGCGACCCACGGGTTGCGCCCGCGACTCGCGCAAAGATCGAGAAGGTCGCAAAGGAAATGGGCTACGTCGCCAACCCGCTGATATCGGCGTATCAAGCGGCCGTCCGCAGCCGCAAAAGGAGCGCGTTCCGCGGCACCATCGGTTGGATAACCGATATGGACTCGCCCGAACAGTGGCACCTGGACGAGGGAAAAGAGCTGTGGAGGGGCTCAAGCGAGCGGGCTCAACAACTCGGTTACAGCCTTGACCGCATAGACCTCGCCTTTCTCAGGAAGAATCCGACAGAAGCAAATCTGGCCGCAGCCCTCCGCATTCTGGACGCCCGAGGCATCCTTGGCATCGTGCTGGGTGGAACCATAACGGGCGTGCTGGCCGCGATGGACTGGGGCGAGCGGGCGGTCGTCGTTCTCAGGCGGCAGCAAGGCCTGCGCAATACGAGCCTGTTTGGAAAGTTGCCGCACCTGCGTTACGAGTACACCCAGGCCGCCTATGACGACTTCGGGAACATGCACCGGCTGATGGAAGCCTTGCTCGCACGTGGCTATAGGCGCCCCGCATTTTTTACCACACCATGGCATGACCGCGCTAGTGATACCACCTTTCGGGCCGCCTTCATGACCGCATCTGAACGGTTCCCCGAACGGCTCGACCGCCCCACGCTGGTGACCTACCCCGAACCCGCCGGTCAGAGCGAGTTTGCGGCGTGGATCCAGCAACAGCGTCCGGATGTGCTCGTGACCTGCCTTTACGAGCCCTTTTCCTGGCTAAAGAATCTGGGCCTACGCATACCCGAAGAAATCGGGCTCGTGCATCCATCGCTCGGGCCGCTTGAAGTGGATTGGGCGGGAATCGAGCCCGCGGAGGCCGACCTCGGACGCACCGGCATCGAACTCGCCGCAGCAGCCATCGAGCGCAACGAGCGCGGCGCTCCCAAAGTTCCCAAACAGGTCCTGATCAAATCCCGCTGGCGCGAGGGCTCGACGGTGCGAGCAGCCGCGGACGCCGCAGCCCCAGCCAAAGAAGCCGGAAGCCAGGACAATTTCTCGCGTTAAAGTGTCGCTTGCGACGCTGCGGCGACCACGCACCGCGCGGGCCGTTTTTTTCGGCTGCACGGCCCATCGGCTTGCACAGGCTTTCGGGCGCCCCATGAACGCACCCGCAGACCGGTGGTGCCCAAAATACTTGCCGGAGGGCCGTCACCCGCCTACCTTTCGCCACCTGCGCCCGGGTGGCGGAATGGCAGACGCTGCGGACTTAAAATCCGCTGGCCGTAAGGCCGTGTGGGTTCGACCCCCATCCCGGGCACTGCTTTTCAGGAATCGTGGGCGTTCCGCTGGTTCAATGGAAGTCGTGAGACGTGGCGGCTGGGAGCGGGTCTGCAAAAAGAGGTTCGACCGTGTTTGCTTTGAGGCAGGGGACGCCGTCGATGTTCTGGATGCGGCCGGAAATGCGGAGGAAGGTTTCCTGTGTGATGACGAGGCGTTGGCGCTCGAAGAGTTGCGGCGAGACAATGGCGTTGGCTATGCCGGTTTCGTCTTCAAGGGAGACAAACACAAAGCCTTTTGCCGTGCCGGGGCGTTGGCGACAAATGACAGCACCCGCGATGACGCCGTAGGCCCCATGTGAAGCGGCTTTGAGGGCGCTTGCGGTGAGGATGCCGGGGAATTGGGCGCGGAGGTGAGCCATGGGGTGCGCGCCAACGGTGAGGCCAAGCCCCGCGTAGTCGGCGCGCAGGCGCTCCTCGGGCGTCATGTCGGGCAGCGGGCAGGCGCACTGGGAGGTCTTCCGGTTGGCTCCAGCAGCGGCTTCGGCGGCCGCGCGGAGCCCGGCTGCAAGATCGGCATCATCGGGCGGAGCTTCCCGTGCTTCGGTGGAAGCCATGTCAGCCACATCCTCGGCGGCGTGAAAGAGGTCGAACCCACGCGTGGGTGTGGTGACGGCCCAGAGGGCGCGGCGGCGGTCGCCGGCAAGGGCGTTGAGGGTGCCGGTTGCGGCGAGGGTGCGGAGGTCTTCGGGGGAAAAAGCCGTGCGTCTCAGAAAATCGGATACAGAGCGGAAGGGGCGTGTCTCGCGCGCGGCCAGCATGGACGCGCAGGTTTCGCGGCGCAGCCCGCGCAGGGAGAGGAGGCCGAGGCGGACTGTGTGGTCGTCCACCACCGTGCAGGGCCAGTCGGACAGCGCGATGCAGGGCGGGAGAATCCGCAGGCCGTGGCGGCGGGCGTCCTGCACAAGCGTGGCGCGCGAGTAAAAGCCCATGGGCTGGTTGTTGAGGAGGCCGGCGTAGAACTCCGCCGTGCGGTGGACCTTCATCCAGGCGCTGCCGTAGGCGATGAGGGCAAAGCTGATGGCGTGGCTTTCCGGGAACCCGTAAAGGGCGAAGGACTGGATGGAGGCTTCGATTTTCGCCGCGGCCTCGCCCGGCACGCCCCGTGCGGCCATGGACGCACGCAGCTTGCGCAGTACGCGGTCCATGCGGTCGTTGTTGCGCTTGAAACCGAGGGCCCGCCGCAGTTCCTCGGCCTCTGCGCCGGAAAAGCCGGCGACGACCATGGCGATCTTCAGCACCTGCTCCTGAAAGAGCGGGACGCCCAGCGTGCGTTCGAGGATGGGGCGGATTTCGGGGAGGATGTAATCAATGGGTGCGCGCCCGGCGCGGCGCTCCAGATAGGGGTGGACGAGGTTTCCCTGAATCGGGCCAGGCCGGATGATCGCGACCTCGACCACGACGTCGTAGAAGCTCCTGGGCTGCATGCGCGGGAGGGTGGCCATCTGGGCACGGCTCTCGATCTGGAAGACGCCGATCGTGTCGGCTTCGCACATCATGGAGAACGTGGCCGCGTCGTCCTTTGGGATATGGGCGAGGTCCACGGGACGCCCCCGCACGCGGGTGAGTTCAAGGGCGTCCTGCATGACGGCCATCATGCCGAGGCCGAGGAGGTCGACCTTTACGAGACCGAGGTCCTCGCAGTCGTCCTTGTCCCACTGGGCGACGACGCGCCCGGGCATGGAGGCGTTTTCGAGCGGCACCACCGTATCCAGATTTCCGCGACAGAGGATCATGCCGCCCGAGTGCTGCCCGAGGTGCCGCGGGAGCCCATAGGCAGCGGCATAGAGGCGCATGAGCGCGGGAACCCGTGGGTGGGAGGTTGGAAGGCCTGCGGCGTGAAGCTGTTCCTCAAGCCCGAGCGTGTGCGGAAAGTCCCCGCTGGCGTAGAGGCGCGAAAAGCGGTCAAGGTGCTCAGGCGGCAGGTTAAGGGCCTTGCCGAGGTCGCGGATGGCACTGCGCCCGCGGTAGGTGATGACGTTCGCGGTCATCGCGACGCCGCGGGGCCCGTAGCGCCGGTACATTTCCTGGATCACGCGCTCGCGGCGGTCGCCGCTGGGGAGGTCGAGGTCGATGTCGGGCCAGCTCGTGCGGCCTTCGGAGAGGAAACGTTCGAAGAGGAGTTTGCTGCCGATCGGGTCCACCGCGGTGATGCCGAGGCTGTAGCAAACGGCGCTGTTTGCGGCGCTGCCGCGTCCCTGCACCATCACAGCGGCCTCGCGGCAGAAGTTCACGATGTCCCAAACAACGAGAAAGTAGCCGGAGAAGCCGAGGCGGGCAATGAGGGCGAGTTCGTGTTCAAGCTGGGCGCGAACGGGGGGCGTGATGGCGCCGTAGCGTTGCTCCGCGCCAAACCACGTCATCTTGCGCAGGAAGGAATCCTGGGTCTCACCGGGCGGCACCGGGTATTCGGGAAACTGGTAGCCGAGGTTTTCGAGCGTGAAAGCGAGGCGATCAGCAAGGCGTGCGGTATTCGAGACAGCCTCGGGTAGATCCGCAAAAAGGGCTGCCATGGCCTGCGGTGTCTTTACATGGCGTTCGGCGTTTGGCTGGAGGAGGAGCCCTGCGGCGTCGAGGTGGGTTTTATGGCGCAGGCAGGTGAAGGCGTCCAAAACCTCGCGGTGTTCCGGGACCGCGTAGGCCACGCCGTTTGTGGCAATCAGCGGCAGCCCCTGTGCCTGGGCGAGCGCCACGAGCGCCCGCACCCGCCGTTCCTCCCCGCGGACGTGATGGCGCTGCACCTCCACGAAAAGACGCTCGCTCCCGAAGGCGTGTATCAGGGTTTTAACTACATCCACGGCAGCCGCAGGGCCTCCCCGTTCGAGTGCGGCGGGCACCGGGCCTTCCTCGTCGCCCGTCAGCGCCACGAGCCCGGCGGTGTATCCGGGAAGCTCAGCCCACGTGACGCGGGCGGCCCCCTTTTCCGCGCGAAGCTGGGCGTTCGTCATCAGGCGGCACAGGTTCCGGTAACCCTCGGGTGTCTCCACGAGCACCGGAAGCGCGCTCCCGTCCTCCATCGCGAGCTCCGCGCCGACGATAGGCCGAAAGCCTTGCTCCTTTGCCGCCGAATGAAAGCGTGCCGTGCCATACACACCATTGCGGTCACAGAGCGCCAGCGCGGGCAGCCCCGCCTGTGCGGCGGCACGCACCAGCGCCTCCGGCCCGGAGCCTGCACGCAGGAAGCTGAAGGCGCTCCGGGCGTGCAGTTCGACGTAAGACGCGCCGTCAGTCATAAAAGCCCTCCACCCACCATTGCCCGTTGGGCGTATGCACGAGGCGCAGAAGGACGCCGTCTTCAAGCGCGGCGTCCCACTCGGTGCGGCTCCAGGACTGGGCTGGCGGGAGCCACCAGTCCCCAGAGACATGCCAGGGGCCGCGGGTGTCGCAAATGGTGCCGCTCGCAACGGCGCTTTCCAGGCGGGTTGGCGGGGCCTCGGCTTCGGCGCGGACCCGTGCGGGCGCGGGTGGGCGCAGGCGGCGCAGCGCCAGACCCGGGGGAAGGCCGGCTTCGGGGGCGGCTGAAGCGGCGGCATCGGCCAACGGTTCCAACGTGAACGCGTCGGGCCTTCGCGTCGGCAGAGCCCGGGGACACCCGGCGTTCTGCGAGCCAACCAGGCCAGTCAGCCGGTCGAGCGTTTCCTGCAGGCGCGCCGGATTTTTGAGCGCCGTCTCGAACAGGCCCTGTTGGCGGAACTGGAGGGGTGCGGGCTCCACGCGCAGGCGCAGCGCCACGACAGGCGCATCCGTGCGGACCTGCTCCAGATGCGCGTGCAGCACGCGGAGCAAGAGGTCGGGTTGCGCGGTCGGCTCTGGCAGGCGGAAACTGCGCTCGTGGGGCGGGCCGCTGTCGAGGCGCAGGGTGAGGCTGAGGTCCGCAGCGACGCGGTAGGCGGCCTGCAGGCGCAGGACGAGCGCCCCGAGCATCCGGCGCAGGAGGAAGAGGAGCGGCTCAAGCGTCTCGACCGGGTCTTCCAGTTCGAGCGTCTCCTCAAAATCATCAGGGAGCGCCGCATGAGTCAGAGGGCGGCGGTCTTGCCCGTGCGCGTCGTCCCACAATGCCAGCGCTTCGTCGCCAAGGCGCTGGGCAACGTCGTCGCGGGGCAGCGCGGCGAGCGCCCCCAGGGTGTGCAGCCCCCAGGCATGCAGGACTTCTAGAAGGTCCGCCGAGGCGCCCATGCGAGCAATGGGGAGTGCGGCAAGAAAGGCGGGGACATCCGCGACGACAAGCAGCGGCGCGGCCACCCGGGCAGCCTGGCGGGCGAGCCCGGCGGAGGTTGCCAACCCCGCGCGGACTGAAAGCCCTACGCCCGCGAGCCGGCCGAGCGCCTTCTTCGTGAGCCTTTCCGGCGCACCCTCGGGCAAGCCCGCGAGAGAGACCGTACACACGCCCGGAGCGGTGACTTCCACGCGGGGAGACACGGTGAGCGCCCCCGCCAGTAATACGCGCGCCGCGGCGGCCTCGGCTTCGGCGGAGCGCAAGCGCGCGGCGAGACCGGGACAACGCCCCGCCGCCTGCGCGGCCGTCATGCCCTCCCGCACCCCGGCGGCCCGGGCTGAGTCCGTAAGCGCGGTGACCCGGGCCGTGCGGCTGGCTTCTTCCAGCAAGGCCACGGGCACCTGCCGCAACCCCGCCTCCAGCCTCAGCACAGCCTGAAGCGGGAAGTGCGGCGCATAAATGGCGGCGAATTTCATCATCGGCGATGGGTGTTCGTTCCGAGTGCGCGTTCTTCCCCTTTGGATCTGTCCGGCTTATCCGCGCCCACAGGGCGCAACCGGAGCAGAAGGGTATGCCCCCCATGCTTCCGCCTTCTGCGGCGGGGTTTCGCTCGCGGGGGCCCTCCCGTTATCCCGCGCGCGCCTCCTGCCCGTCCCTAAAGTTACCGCGACGTCGCAGCACGTGGACGCCCAAGGCGTGTGTGACCGCGTCCCCGGTCGCATCGAGCAGGTTCAGGGTCAGTCGTGATGTGAGTTCGAGGCGCAGGGCGGCGCTGGGCACCTGCGCGTGCGTGGAAAAGACCACGCCGATCGAGCCGCTTTCCTCCGCGACCCGCTGGAGCCGGTGCCATGCCGTCGCCGCGATGCGCCGGAGTTCGCGCTCTGCGCACCCGCGCAGGTCCACCGCCACGAGCGCAAAATTTTCATCGCGCAGCAGCAAGTCCGCCGCCTGCAGGGCACGAGTCGGGCTTCCGCCACACCGCACCCAGAGCAGGTGTTTGAGCGGACCCACCGGGGCCGACTGCGGGTCAAAAGTCTCGGCACCGTCCACCAGCGCAGCATACGCCAGCGCCCGCGCCGCAGCTTCCAGCAGCCGGAGGAGGAACGATTGCCCGCCGCGCCCTCCCGGGCCGCCGGCCACAACCTCCGAAAGCGCGCCCCGCGGCAACCCGCCCCCGCCCGCCTCATCCACGGACGGGACGCCCGTGCCCCACAGCGGTTCGCCGCCGTGCCCCGGCGCCCCCCCCCCCCCCCCCCCCCCCCGCCCCGCCCCCACCCCCCCCCCCACCCCACCCGCCTTCAGCCGCGCCCAGACCTCCCGCTTCGCCTGTGGCGAAAGCGGCTCGCGCCCCATCTTGGGAACCTGCGCTGGCGTTATAGCCGGGAAAAAGGGCATTCGAACAAGATGAACACATGTTCACCTATTTTCAAGCATTCCCGTAAAATTGCCCCACTACCTGTTGCCTGAAAACGAGATCCTTGCCGTGACGTAAACGAGCCGACGGCGGAGTTCTCCGCACGCCGGATCGGGGCGGAGCTGAGGGCGAAGAGCCTTGCGCCGGGGGCGGTGGTTTCGCTAGCATGCGCGGCCTATGTCCAGTTTCGAGCTTAAGGAGATCGTGACGTCGCGCCTCGGGGAGAACTACGACCTGCATGAGCGCTACGTGAACCGCACCCTCGTCAAGGTGCTGCGCACGATCGGCTTCGATAAAGTCTACGCCCGCGCCCAGGGGGCCTACCTCTACGACAAGGAGGGGCGCGATTACCTGGACTTTTTGTCGGGCTACGGTGTTTACAATATTGGGCGCAACCACCCGGTCATCAAAAAGACGATCCGGGACGTCCTGGATATGGACCTGCCGAACATGGTCCAGATGGACTGCGCGCTGCTGAGCGGCCTGCTGGCCGAGGCGATCGTAAAGCGCACAGGCCCCAGCCTGGACGCCGTGTTCTTCCCGAATTCGGGCGCCGAGGCGGTTGAGGGCGCATTGAAGTTTGCACGGTGCGCGACGGGCCGGAGCCGCATCCTGTCGCTCGCGGGGTCCTACCACGGGCTGACGTATGGGTCGCTCTCGGTGACGGGCAACATGCACTTCCAGGAAGGCTTTGGGCCGCTCATGCCCGGCGCGGAACGCGTTAAGTATGACGACCTCGCGGACCTGGAGCGCCAGCTGAAGCTCGGGGACGTGGCGGCGTTCATCGCGGAGCCCGTGCAGGGCAAGGGCGTGAATGTGCCGAGTGAAGATTATTTCCCGAAGGCGCAGGAGCTTTGCCGCAAGTATGGCGCCCTGTTCATTTGTGACGAGGTGCAGACGGGCCTCGGCCGCACGGGCAAGCTTTTCGGGTTCCAGCATTGGGGCCTTGATCCGGACATCATCACGCTGGCCAAGACGCTGAGCGGCGGCTACGTGCCTGCGGCGGCCATCGTAACGCGCCGCAGCATTTACCAGGCGGTGTTTTCGCGCATGGACCGCTGCGTGGTGCACTCGTCCACGTTCGGGCGCAACAACCTGGCGATGGCCTGCGGGTTGGCCACGCTCCACGTCCTCGACGACGAAAAGCTCGTGGAAAACGGTGCGCTCAAGGGCGAGCAGCTGATCGCGGCGCTTCGGGAACTCGGGAAGAAGCACGACCTGATCAAGGAGGTGCGCGGGCGCGGCTGCATGATCGCGATTGAGTTCCAGGAGCCGAAGTCGTTGAAGCTCAAGGTAGCCTGGAAGGCCCTGCACGCGGTGGACAAGGGTCTCTTCGCGCAGATGATCGTCACACCGCTCCTGCAGAAGCACCGGATCCTGGCCCAGGTGGCCGGGCACAACATGGATGTCGTGAAGATCCTTCCGCCGCTTGTGATTGGCGATGCCGAGATCGAGCGTTTCGTGAAGGGGTTGGACGACGTGCTGGAAGACTGCTGCAAGTTCCCGGGCCCGCTGTGGGAATTCGGGATGAACCTCGTGAAGGCGTCGCTAAAGAAGGGCGATGTGTCCCTAAAAGAGCCCGTGACCGTGTAAACGGAACACAGGGTCTGTACGTAAAAAGGGCGGGCACCGTTTTGGGGCTCGCCCTTTTGCTTTTCCCACGCGGAGCTCAGCGGGCACCTCTGCCGCGCAGGGGTCATGGCGGCTTGCGCCGCAAAAAGCGAGGCCGCCCAGGAGAGAGGTCGGGTTCCGTCGGGCTCCTGAGAGCTCCCGGCGGGCGGCGGGTCTTTCAAACCCTCTCGTGGGCGGCCCTTGGGGTCTATCTCACCTCAACTTATCCGGCGGTGTCCATTCTGTCCGGTCTACTCACTTCTCACTCACTCTCACACTACCTACTTACTGTTCCTCTCACTCACACTCTAGCCACTAACCTACCGAACACACCCGCAGGCGCTCGGGACCGAGGTCAGGGGTGCGCCTTCCTTGGGCGCTTGTCTTCCACTCTCTGAGCCTGCCTCATGATCCGGGCTCGCGTGATGCGCTCGGCTCTCTCCACTTGCCGCCGGAACACTTCTTCTCCCCAAGATCCTTTGTCATAAATGTTCTTGGTGAGGTTCATGGCTTCAGTATAGCGCCGTTTACAAAAAATTCAACTCCGGATTGCTCGGTTTTCGACGGGATTCCGTATAACCTTGATACCGTTGTACTCCGGAATTTCGGGAGCGTAAAAACCGGGGTTAGGCGGCCTCGGATTTGTCCTTCAGCTCGCCGGGAGTGAGGTTCTGGAGGGGTGGGCCTTCGAGGTGTTCGCCGGTCGCGGAGTAGCGGCCACCGTGGCACGGGCAGTCCCAGGTTTTCTCGAAGTCGTTCCACTGGACAATGCACTTCATGTGCCGGCAGACGGCGCTGCGGACGTGGATCTGGTCGGCTTCGTCGCGGTATACGGCGAGGGGGGTAATGCCGTCTTTGACGACCAGGCCGGTGTCGCGCGGCAGGTTCTGCAGGACCTTGCTGGGCGGGTTCATCACGCGGTCGATGAGGACGTGCTTGGCCATGGAAGCGCCGCCCGAGACGAAACTGCAGGCGGTCGAGGCGTTGAAGCGGGTCGGGCGGTAGAGGGTCGCGTAGGGATTTGCCCGATCCAGAATGAGGTCGACGAGGACCATGCCCGAAACGGTGCCGAGTGTCATGCCTTCGCCGTTGAAGCCGGTCCCCACGTAAACGCACCCGCCGGTGGGCACTTCGCCAATATACGGCAGGCCGTCCGCGGGCACATAGAACTGGGCGGACCACTGAGAGATCAGGCGGGAGACCTTAAACCGCTCGCGCACATAGCGCTCCAGATTCAGGCGCGATTGCTCGGTGTTGCCGTCGCCCGTCTTGTGGTCGAAGCCGCCGACCAGGATGTATTCGCGGCCGCCCGGCAGGGGCTGGCGGCGGATATAGTGGTAGGGCTCCGCGGTGTCCCAGAAAAGGGCGTCATGCAGGGGCTCTTCCGCTTCGAAGGCGGCGACGTAGGAGCGGGTCGGCGACAGAGCGGCGTGAAGGACGCTGCGGCCCAGGGGCGTGTGGGTCGCCAGGATGATATTGCGGGCACGTACGGTCCCGACATCGGCCCGTACGCACGCGGTGCTGCCGCCCTCGAAATCGCGGACGGCAGTATCGCCGTAGATCGCGCATCCGTCCCCGTGGAAGGCGGAAGCCAGGCCGAGCAGGTACTTCGTGGCGTGGATGCGGGCCTGATTGGGCACAATGAAGCCCCCGACATTCGGAAACGGGAGGGGCACGGTGTCCACGCGGCGCACGGTTATCCCTGCCCCCATGGCGGCGGTGAACTCCCGATCCAGATATGACAGGCCCGACCGGTCTTCGGAGTAGTAGTAGCCGTCAACGCGGGCAAAATCGCACGGGATGGCGAGCTCCCGGCAGAATCCCTCGATCCGGTCGATGGCGTCGGCCATGGAACGGGCGACAGCCTGTGTGCCATCTCTTCCAAAGCTGTCTTCGAGTTCGGAGTAATCGGAATCGTGCATGGTGGTCAGGTGCGCGGTCGTATAACCGCTGGTTCCCGAGCCCACCTGATCGCGCTCCAGAATGACGACGCGCTTGCCTTCGCGCTTGAGCAGGAGCCCCGCGGTAAGGCCTGTAATGCCGGCACCGACGATAACGACGTCGCAAGTGAGTGAGCCGGACAGAGGCTCATAGCGGTGTTTTGGCCCTTCCAAGAGCCAGGAGGATTCGTGAGTGCTGGTGGAATGCGGGACCGGCTTCATGCACACTCCCCTAGCCTAAGCCGCGCCAGAATCGTCACAGACCCCAGGTTCCCAACGCGCCGCAGGGCGGCTCTCGGGAAATGCCCGGGAACGAAGTTCCTTCCTGCCACCACGCGACCGACACGCCCGGTTACTGCCCTGCATCTTGCAAAGCCTCCCTCTCATGCCCGCCTGGCTGTGCGCGTGCTGGAAAAGCGTCCTTTTCGGCTTCCCGCCGGAGCCCTGCGGCTTCATCTTTGCGGCAAATGAAGCGATGGCGCGTACTGATCACAAACGACGACGGCATAGACAGCTATTTCCTGCGCGCGCTGGTGGAAGCCTGCCTGCGGGCGAAACTGGAGGTTTTCGTCGCGGCCCCGATGGGCGAGCAAAGCTGGATCGGCAGGGCCGTGAGCCGGTACCGCCGCGTGCATGTTGCTGAGTACGAGCACCTGGGTTGTCCGGCATGGGCGCTGGACGGCACGCCGACGGACTGTGTGAACATCGCGCTCCAACACCTTTTGACCGAGCGCCCGCACGCGGTGCTTTCGGGGATAAACCTCGGGTTTAACGCCAGCATGCCCATTATCCTGAGTTCCGGCACGATAGCCGGGGCCATTGAGGGCGCTGCATGGGGGCTCGGGGCCCTTGCCTTTTCTCTCCAGCTTCCGCACGGCCTTTTTGAGGAGATCCGGAAGAACCACGGCAATGCGTGCCCGCAGGACATCGAGACGTCTTTGCAGAATGCCGCGAACCACGCCGCCGCGATCACGCGCAAGGTGCTTGAGCACCCGGCACCCGTTGCAAACCTCACCGTCCACAACGTGAACTTCCCGGAATGCACGCGACCGGAGACGCCGATCGTGCGCACGCAGCCTGCGATCGTGCAGACCGGAGCCCTGTTCCAGCGGGAGGCGCCGACGTCTTACGGGTTTGTTTTCAACCCCGAGACACCTCCTGCGCTGCCCGAAAACTGTGATGTCGCCTGCCTCGAACGCGGGGAGATCAGCCATACGGTTTTGGATTACGGGGCGCTGGGTCGCCTGGGGTCATGAGCAGGGCCGCCTCTTCCGCAAACGCACGGGTGTTCCTGGGCGCACTGCGACAGGGGCTTGTCGCCGCGCGCGCAAATGTGGTGCCGGCGGTCGTGCTCTGGTCCTTTGCACTCGCGATCATTGTCGCCTACTACAACGTGGACGCCGCCCGTGCCGCGCTGGAGCGCGTGGCTGACCTGAAGACGCGCTACGGCTATGGCTACTCCATCGTGTCCACCGCGTTTTTTGCGGGACTCCTGCCTTGGGCGATCCGCTGCCTGACGGCCGACGGGCATTCCGAGCGCCACTGGCGACACCTGACGTTGGCCCTCGTCATGTGGGCGTACAAGGGCTTCGAGATCGACCTGCTGTATCGGGCCCAGGCGATGATGTTCGGCGACACCAATGCAATGGGCACGGTCATCGCGAAGGTGGTCTTTGACCAGTTCGTGTACTGCCCGATCTGGGCTGTTCCGGTAATGACCGTGATCTACATTTGGAAAGACTGCGGCTACAACCTCCAGGCTACCCGAGAGCGGCTCGGAACGCGGTGGTACCGGGACTGGGTGTTGCCCGTGCTGCTGGCCAACAACATGGTCTGGGTGCCCGCAGTGACTTTCGTTTATTGTCTGCCCCGCCCCTTGCAACTGCCCGTGGGTAATATCATCCTATGTATGTTCGTGCTTCTGGTGATGTTCATGACGCGAGCTGATAAGGCCCGCGGCCAGGAAGCCGATTCCCCGCCCGCGCCGAAGAGGTAGGAGCCATGCCTGAGGTCCCCAAAGAAGATACGCCAAAAGAGGAGCTGCCGCCCTTGCCGCCCGGTTTCCACCGCGTGCAGATCGGCGGGAAATGGCGGCGTGTATTTGTAGACCCATCCGGACGGGTCTCGCTTGCCGATGCGGGCGGACAACCGCCGTCGAAGCCGACGCTGCGGCAAGACCGCGAGCGCCCGGGCCGTCGTTAGAGCGGGTCTTTGCGAGTTCCACCCGCATCGTGGGGCGTCTTCACTGCCCGGACAGGGGAGCCATTTCCGGGCTCCACGATTTATGGCTTTTTGAGTTGAAAGCGTCCGTAACGTGTAGGAGGCTGGTGTTGGCCGGGTCCTATGCAACGCTGGACCGGTGAACCCCGCCAGGCCCGGAAGGGAGCAACGGTAACCAGGATCTGCGTGTGCCGTAGGGTGCCTGGCCTTTTTGTGTACGGGTATCGCGATCGTGCCCGGAGGACGGGCGGAAGCCCCACTTTGAACGAGCTCCCGTTTTTTATCAGGAGTAAAGCGGCAGGTAGCGATGCCGCAGGTAGGCCAGGAGGGCGTCCGGCGAGAGCGGCTTGCCGGTTGCGCGCTGGGAAAGCTCGCGGAGGTAATAGCGGCGACCGTCCGCGTGAACGCGGCGGCGCAACCAGGCGAGGAGGTCGGCATAGTCACCGCGTGCGATACGCGCATCGAGGTCGGGGATGTCCGACCGGACCGCTTCCCAAAGTTGAGCGGCGAGCATGTTTCCGAGCGTATAGCTGGGGAAGTAGCCAAACGCGCCGCCGGACCAATGCACGTCCTGAAGGCACCCGAGCTTGTTCGAGGGTGGCCGGAAACCGAGGATGCGCGCGCTGGCCTCATTCCAGGCCTCGGGCAGCGAAGCCACGTCAACCGCTCCGGAGAAAAGCGCCTGTTCGAGCTCGAAGCGCAGGACGATATGGAGGTTGTAAGTAACCTCATCGGACTCCGTGCGGATGAGCGAGGCGTTGACGGCGTTGACGACCCAGTGGATGTCATCGCGGTCCAGTCCATCGAAGGCCGAGCCAAAGTGCCGACGCATCGGCTGATCCCAATGTTCCCAGAAGGACCGGCTGCGCCCAACCTGGTTCTCCCAAAGCCGGCTCTGGGACTCATGCACGCCCATGCCGGCGGCAACGGCGAGGCCCGTCCCGCGCGGCGCACTGGGCAGTCCTTGTTCATAGAGGCCGTGGCCAGCCTCGTGCATGGCACCGAACAGCGCCTCAAACGGGTCTTCCTCGTTGTAGCGCGTGGTCAGGCGCACGTCATCCGCGGAGCCTCCGCAGAAGGGGTGGACGGAGACGTCCATGCGACCACGCTGGTAGTCGAACCCCATGCGTTCGGTGACTTCACGCGCCAGCGCCTTTTGCGCCTCGACGGCAAAACGCCCTTGCAGGGCAGGGGGCCTGCGGCTGCTGCCGAGGATGGTGTCGACAAGCGGGCGCAAGCCGTCTCGCAGGCGCTCGAATAGTGACGCGATTTCCGCGGCAGTCATGCCCGGGTCGTGGGCGTCGATGTGGTAATCGTACGGGCGCTCGCCAAAGCCAAGGATCGCCGCCTCCTCTTTCGCGATCTTCAACTGTTCGGCGAGATGCGGGGCGAACGCGGCAAAGTCGTCGGCTTCGCGTGCTTGCGTCCAGGCAAAATAGGAGCGGCTACGGGCGGCCGTGCGGTGGGCCACAAACTCAGCGGGCAAGAGCGTGGCCTTGGCGTACTCACGGCGGGCCTCCCGCACCACGACGCGCTGGTCATCATCCAGCTGCCCGAGATGCGCTTCAAGGACCTCAAGGCACTCGCCGATCTGCGGTCGTGTAGCCTCGCGGTGGGTGAGCTCGGAAAGCGCGGAAAGCTGGGCGGCGCGGCTTTCGACGGCGCCCGCCGGCAGGTTTACCTGCTCGTCCCAGCTCAGTATTCCCAAACACGCCTCCAGGTGCGCGACGCGCTCAAGCGAGGTCAAAAGCTTCTGGTACGCTTCATTCGGGGCCATACTCGATGAAGGTGCTGCGCCGCGCGGAAAACGCAACACTGCGGCACAGGCAGCTCAGCGGGACCATACAGGCTCGAACACGCGGGCTTCCAGCCAACCTTCACGGCCGTTTGGCAGGCGCACGAGGAAGTAAGCCTCATGGTGCTCCTGGATGCTCGCGGACTCGCCCGCGGCAAGCGGTGCCACGGCTGGGCTGTTTTCGGTTGGCGAAACCTTCAAGGCGGTGTCCTTCAGGATGATCCCCCGGGCACCTGCCATGTGCCAGCCGAGAAGCCCAAGAACGCAGACGGCCAGCGCCAGGGCACAAAAAGCGGCAAGGCAGGTCGGCCAGGCACCGCGCAGCTTCCAGGCCCGCGCCAGCACAACGGGAGCCAGGACGCCCCAGAAGGCCACGGCGGCGCACCAGGCCCAGCCGTCAGCCGGCATCATGTAGGCTAGGCGCTCAAGCACCCCGATTTTCTCTTCAGGGAGGCCGGCCGCCTTCCGTACGGCGACCAGGTTTGCACGGGCGTCCGCATTTGCGGGCTCGAGGGCGAGTGCGCGCTCGTAATGCAGGACCGCCCTGCCAACGTCCCCTGCTTTCTGATAGGCGGACGCGATGTTCTGGTGCACGCCGGCACTCTGGAGTTGCTTCAGCGCTTCGCGGTAGGCGTCCAGGGCCTCCGTGTATTTGCCCGATGAATACGCATCGTTTCCGCGGGTAAATGCGTCCCGGAACGCAGGCTCCTGAGCGCATGCGTCCACCATGCCGAGGACGAGCAGGCCCAGGACACAGAAAAAGCGGGTGAGGTTGGAAAGTTTCATGAACGTGTCCTCAGCGATGCCACGAGCAGCTCAAGCCGCCGCAGGCTGTCTTGGGGTTGCGCGACGGTAACGCCGCCATACTGGGCAGCATCGGCTTCCGCGAGCAGCGCGCGGGCACTTTCCAAAGCTGGCGCCGGGGTGCCGCGCTGCTCCAGCCACGCCAGAAGTTCGTCACCGGCAAGAGCCTCTTTGGGAGCGCCGTCCTCGTGCCAGGCTGCCGCCTGTATGGCACGTCGGGCCGCACCGAAAAACGCTTCAATGTCGTGGCGTGCCGCGGCGTCACGCGCGCCAGAGATGGCCGCGGCCAGGACGCGCTGGGCCTCCCTGCGTCCGCGAAGCGCCTTGTCGTCTCGCCAGCGGGTACACCAGCGGCCCAGGAACGCGAGCGCAACCACGGCCAGCAACGCGCCCGCCTGTACGAGCCAGAACAGGGGCTTAGTAAAGACCGGGGCGAGCCGGTCGACCGTACGCCCCGGCTGCAGCCGGATCGGGAGCAGCTCCACCGGCGCGGCCGCGGGGTCGCGTTGGACCGGTGTGACGGCTGTGTGGCTTGGTGCGGGCCTCCCGCCACCCGGCACCGTCGGGGCAAGCACCCGCACGGGCGTGCGCGCGGCCACCAGCGTCTCATAGCGGGATTTCTCCGGGTCGAAGTAGCTGAACCGGATTTCCGGTACTGCGTCCGCCTGCTCGCTCATGGGCACGAGCACGTACTCGAACGTTTTCGTGCCACTGTTGCCGTGGGCGTCGGCGGCTTTGAAGGTCGCTTTGGGCGCGTACGTTTTCCAGAGCGGGTTTGCTGGCACGGGAGGCGGCTCGATCAGGTCAAAGTTGCCGCGCCCGGTCACAGAGAGCGTTACGGTCACGGGCTCGCCGACCTCAAGCCGCGTCGCTGAAAGCGCGGGGGCTGAGAGGGTGAAGTGACCGATGGCACCCGAGTAGGTCGCGGGCTTTCCTTGTTCCGGCAACGGCAGGACTTCAATCTCGCGCGCGGGTGTAGATAGCGGCAACTGCCGCTGTTCTGCGAACACGTTCCCGAAAAAGCCGCCAGGGAAATTGCCCCCTGGGAAGTCGTCCGATCTGGGAACGAGCACGATAACTCCCAGCTTGAAGGACAAGGGGTATTTCCCGGCCTTAAGCGGCGTGAGAAGCGATGCCCACGTCAGTTTCTGGTACTGCCGCCCTCCGAGGTTTACGGCGTCGCGGACAGGCTCATCCGAAAGCGTTCCCATCGAAAAGGCGTCGCCGACCTGCTCCGGAGCTTGCCGCTCAAGGCGCCCTTCCACCCAGGACGGAAAAACCAGCGTGACGCTGACCGGCACTGTCTGCCCGACGTAAATCTTTTCCTGCTGAAGCGCGAGCGTGAGCTGCGGCATACTGCCGGAAAGCGCCGCCAGCGCCGGATCCTCAGGCTGTTTCGGCGCCTGATCCGCCGGCACAACTTGCAGGACCGCGGGCGGAACGTTGAGCATCTCGCCGCCCACGCGCAGGCTGTGGCCGGGGACCGTGAACTTTCCTGGCTGGGCGGCGCGCACGCGCGACACCAGCGTCAGCTCGTGTTGCACCTTTCCGTTGATGATCGAGGTACGCTGCGACTGCTGCGTGCCCTCGAAAACGAGCCCCGGCGCTGCCGGTGGCGAAAAAGCGACCGACCCGGTGGTCCCACGGACCTGCACCACGTAGCGTGAGGCTTGCCCGGCGGCTATCGTCGGTGGGTCAAACTGGCTTGTAACCAGTGCATCGCCCAGCGCCTGCGGGATCATCACCACGAGGGCGCACAAAATCGTGATTGCGGAAGCCAGCGCCTTCATCACCAGTCCTTTCGAGTTTCGTCGCCTTCTGCCCTCGGCAGGACACGGGGCGCAACGACAGGAAGTTTGCGTTCCATGGATCGCAGGCTTTCCAGGATTTGTCGAGCTTCCTGCCGGGTCATCACGCCCACGGCCGTACGCCCGCCATCCGCCTCCGAACCCGCTTCCTGAGCGGCCTTCGCGGCAGCCTCGGCATCTCCCTTGCCTTTTTGTCCGTCCTTCCCGGACTCCTCTTTCCGGTCGGCCCCGGCGGCGGGCTGTTGCTTATCAGAGGCCTGAGGCTCCCGCCCTTTCTGCGCCTGTTTGTCTTTATCAGACTGACTGTCGGGACTCTTGTTCTCATCTGCGCCCTCCGGTTTCTTTTCGTCTTTTCCAGATTGTGCTCCCGATTTTTCCGGGGATTCCTGAGGCTCACCCTGCCCGGGCTGGTTGTCCTTCTGCGCCGCCGAATTGCCGGATTTCCCTTTGTCCCCTTGCTGCGAATCCTTCTGGGCCTCGTCCTGTCCCCCGCCCTTCTGCTGGTCTTTCTGGGAGTCCTTTCCCGAATTTTTGGATTCCTCGTTCTTCGAGTCCTGCTTGTCCTTGTTTTCACCGCCCTGCCCGTCTTGGGCCTTTTCCTGCCGCTCCAGCTCACGCTTGAGCGCTTCAATCCGGCGCTGAACGAGGTCGCGGTTATATTTGGAGTCCACGTCGTCGCGCTTCAGATCCAGGGCGTTGTCGTAGGACTTCAGTGCCGCTTCCCACTGCGTAAGCGCCTCCTTGGGCGATGCCTTTTTTGCTTCCACACCCTGCCGGTAAAGCGCGTTGCCGAGGTTGTAGAACGCCTTCTGCTGCAAAGACAAGTCTGCGGACGACAAAGCCTGGCTAAAGGCCTCGGCGGCGCCTTTATAGTCGCCTGCCCTATAGAGGCTGGCCCCGGCGTTGTAGGGGAAACGGGCGTCCTTCGGGTTGGCCTTTGCCTGGCCTGAAAAAGCCGAACCGGCCTCCTCGTATTTGCCTTCCTGATACAACAGAAGAGCCTCCTCCGGCGCCGCCGCGCGGGCTACCGTCGCAGCGAGGCCTAGCGCGGCCGCCACCAAGGCCGCGCGGGCAAACCACCGCCCCAGGCGCGGACGTGACTCCCACCGGCGCGTCCCGAGCAAAGATTCCAGCGCAAGGAGGCCAATCGCCACAGCCAGGGGCCACTGGAAACGTTCCAGGGGCTGGCGCTGAAGGCGGGACCCGCTCTCCTCCTTAGGCAAAGCCTCGACGCCAGCCTGATAGGCCTGCTGAAGCCCCTCACCCCGGGCGCCAAGGCCAACATAGAAACCGCCGGCGGCCTCGGCCACCCGTCGAAGCGTGGCCTCGTCAAGACGGCTCTTAACAATCTGGCCTGCGACATCGCGCACATACTCAATCTGCCCGCGTTCGTTCCGCACGGGTATGAGCTCACCGTCCGGGGTGCCCACACCGACCGTGAAGACTGCCACGCCTGCCTTTGCCGCTTCACGAGCGGCCTCGACGGCCGATTCTTCGAGATCCTCGCCATCCGTAAGCAGCACGACAGCCTTGTGATTCTGCCCCGGCCCGAGCGCCTCGACAGCCTCACGGATGGCCGCGCCAATGTTTGTTCCGCCTTGCGGTATGACCTGGGTGTCCACGGCCTCGAGTGATTGCCGGAACGCGTCGTAGTCTAGCGTGAGCGGGCATTGCAGGAACGAGGTTCCCGCAAAGGCGACGAGCCCGATACGGTCACCCTTCAGCCGCGGGAGGAGGTCGAACACCGCCAGGCGCACACGCTCGAGGCGGTTCGGACGGACGTCCTCGGCTAACATGCTTCGAGACGCATCCACGGCAAACACGACATCCACACCCCGTGTGGTGACCTCGCGCCACTCGTAGCCGACTTGCGGCCGCGCCAAAGCGAGAACGATCAGGAGCACAGCCGTCACCACGCAACCGTGCTTTACGGCACGCATCGCAGGGCTATGGGAGGCCAGCAGCCCCGGGAGCAGCCGCGACGCCGCAAACCGCTCCAGCAGCCGCGCGCGCGTCCGCGAACTCCAGCGAAAAAACAGCGCGAGCAGCACGGCGACGACTGGGGAAAGATAGAGCAGTATGGGATACTCGAAGGTCATGGCAGCCTCCTGTACCGCGTGTTGGCCAGCAGTTGCTCAAGCCCGAGCAGAGTGAGTGCGAGGACTGCGGGCACCCAGAAAAGTTCCGTGTAATTCGTGTAGTGGCGGAGTTTAACTTCTGTGCGCTCCAGCCTGTCGATCTCGTCGTAAATCCGTGCGAGGGAACCTGCGTCCTCGGCCCGGAAGAAGCGGCCGTTGGTGAGACGCGCCACTTCCTGCAACGTCTTTTCATCAATGCCGGTTTCCGCGTAGCCACCCTGTACCGGCTGACCACGCGAATCCCGTAGGACACGCCCGGCACGGTCCGTCTGCGCGACCATCACGCGGCCCGACTTGCCCGCGGCGATCGCGTACACCCTCACGCCATAGGCTGCCGCCGCTTCCGCCGCAGCCACGGGGCTTATCCGGCCCGCGTTGTTCTCGCCATCAGTCAGCAGGACCACGACCCGGCTCTTCGCGTCCTTGAGGTCGCGCAGCCGGTTCACGGCGACTCCGAGCGCCGACCCGATGGCCGTGCGGCTACCGTCGATGAGGCCGATGTCAATGCGCCGCAGGTTCTGGAGGAGCCAGTCGTGGTTCAGCGTGAGCGGGCTCACGAGGTACGGTTGCGTGGCGAAAGTTACGAGGCCGAGGCGGTCGCTTTTGCGCTTCCGTATAAAGTCCTCGAGAACCACTTTGAGTGCGTCGATGCGCGTGAGTGGGCGGTTATCCGAAAAGTCCAGCGCGGCCATGGACCCGGAGACATCGACCGCGAGCACGATATCTATGCCACTCGACTCGACATCGGATTGCCCCTGGCCAAGGCGCGGGCGAGCCAGTCCGACAATGAGAAGCGCCAGCGCGAACAGGCGTAATGCGAACAGGAAATGTCCCGCCCTTGAGCGCGAAACCCCGCTGACTTCCCGCGCGACCGCGGTGCTGGAAAACCGCACGGCCGCAAGGCGTCCCTGGCGCCCGCGGAGCACCGCAAGGACAGGCAGGAGCAGGAGCAGCCAGAGCGCCTGTGGAAACGCGAATTCGAAGCCGCCGAGCAGGTTCATGAGGCCCCTCCTTTCCCGTCGTGAACGGGCTGGCGGGCCCGCTCGGCCTCATCGACGAAGCGGACGGCACGCGCGTAAAGCTCGCCACGTTCGGCGTCGTGGAACGCATGGCGTGCGAACTTGGCGAGGTCGCAGGCTGCGAGAAACTCGCCCAAGAGGCGGGCGGCGTCGCTCGGCAAACGGGACTCACGCGCGAGGGCTTCCAAAAACTCCTCAGTCGTGCGCTCGGGCGCGGGCAACTGGTATCCATTTTCCAAATACCGCCTGACCGCATCCGACAACGCCCGGGCAAGAGCCTCGTCAGCGCCCTGCGTGCAAAGTACCTTGGCGGCCTCAAGCTCGCGACGGGCGATTTCGTAGGGGCTCGGCGGGGAGACGGGCTTACGGCGCAGGAGCCGCCGCGCAAGCAGCCCTGCAAGCGCAAGCGCGACAACCGAGCCGACGGAAACGGCCAGGCCATGGCGTTCCCAGAACGTGCGCGGGATGGGCTCGCGTATGTCGCGGATGTCGTCTTCCGGTTCCTGTTGCGTCGGCACCGGTTGGGCGGCGGCTGGCGCGACCGCAGGTCCGCCCGCTGGCGGGGGCCCTTGAGGGATGATGAGCTGGCCCGCGGCTGGAAGAACGAGCGCCAGCCAAAGGAGAGCGACACGAAGACTGGAGCGGCGGCGGGTCATCGGAAACGTTTCGCCCGGTTTTCGAAAAATTGGCGGAGTGGCAGGACGTAGGGGGCGTCGGTGGAAAGCTCGAGCACGTCGACGCCAGCCTGCCGCAAGCCGCGCCGCAGTTCCGCCTGTCGGCGCTTGTTCTGCTCCGCATAGCGCCTGCGCACGGACGGGGTCGAGGTGTCGACTTCCACGACCTGGCCCGTTTCCGCGTCCTCAAGCGTGAGGAGCCCGACCTCCGGGAGCTCGAGTTCACGCGGATCAGACAACACGGCTGTTATGAGGTCGTGACGCCGGTTCGTCAGCGCGAGCGCCTGGAATAGCGCCTGGCCGGCTGGCGTGCCGGGGACCGGCAGCTTGCCGTCGAGGACCTGGAGGAAATCGGATAGCAGGAACACGACGGCTCGGCGCTTGAGAATGCGGTTCACGTGGTCCAGCGCGGCGGAGATATTTGTGCCCACACCTTGGGGCTCGTGGAACAGGACTTCGCGGATCACGCGAAGCACGTGACTGCGCCCTTTGCGCGGCGGCATGAACTGCTCCACGCGGTCGGTAAACAGGCACAGGCCGACCTTGTCGTTGTTGCGCGTCGCGGAAAAGGCCAGGACGCTTGCCAGCTCGGCGGCGAGTTCCCGCTTGCTCTGGTCTGCCGAGCCGAACGCGCCGGAGCCGCTGACGTCAACAACGAGCATGAGCGTGAGTTCGCGTTCCTCGCGGAATTTCTTCACAAACGGCCGGTCCATCTTTGCCGTGACATTCCAATCAATGCTGCGGACGTCATCGCCCGGTGCGTATTCGCGGACTTCCTCAAAATGCAGCCCCTGCCCCTTGAACACGCTGTGGTAGGACCCGGACAAAGCTTCCGCCGCCAGCCGGTTTGTGCGGATTTCGACCTGCCGGACTTTCTTCAGGATCTGGCGCGTAAGCTCAGACTGGTCCATGGGCGGAAGCGATAGGAATGGGTGAAACTAGTTCCGTGTATCCGGAATCTCACTACGGCACGGGGAGCGTGTCGAACACGCGCTTGACGACATCCTCGCTCGTCAGGTTTTCGGCTTCTGCCTCGTACGTGATGATCACGCGGTGGCGGAGCACGTCGAGCCCGATGGTCTTCACGTCCTGCGGCGTCACGAAGCCCCGTCCATTGAGGAAGGCCCAGGCTTTTGCGGCCAGCATGAGCGCGATGGTCGCGCGGGGTGAGGCGCCGAACTGCACGGCGTGATCGAGCTTAACGTTGTAGCGGCTGGGTTGGCGCGTGGCCAGGACGACGTCCACGATGTAGTCCTTGATCTTGTCGTCCACGTAGATGGAGTCGACGACACGGCGGGCCTCCAGGATGTCGCGCGGGCTGATGACCGGCCGCACATCGGTGTTGGGCGCGGTGGAAGCCATGGCGTCGAGAATTTTCCGCTCCTCCTGTCGGCTCGGGTAACTGACGACGAGCTTGAACATGAAGCGGTCAACCTGGGCCTCGGGCAGCGGGTAGGTGCCTTCCTGGTCGATCGGGTTTTCCGTCGCCAGCACGAGGAACGGCTCCGGCAGTTTATGCGTTTCGTCACCCAGCGTGACCTGCCGCTCCTGCATGGCTTCGAGCAGGGCGCTTTGGACCTTCGCGGGGGCGCGGTTGATCTCGTCCGCGAGCACGATGTTTGCGAACACCGGCCCCTTCTTTGTCAGGAACGTGCCGTCCTTCGGGTTGTAGATGAGGGTGCCGACAATGTCCGCCGGCAGGAGGTCGGGCGTAAACTGGATGCGCTGGAACTGGGCCTGGATCGCGCCGGCGAGCGTTTTGACGGAAAGCGTCTTGGCGAGGCCGGGCACGCCTTCGAGCAGGACATGGCCGTTGGCCAGCAGGCCGACGATGAGGCGGTCCACCAGATATTGCTGGCCAACGATCACGCGGCCAATTTCCTGGCGAAGGAGGCTGGTCCAGGCCGCGGCGTTCTTCACGGTTTCGTTCAGCTCGGCGAGGTTGGAGGGCATAAGGCGTGTGGGCGTGCCGGAGGGTGTGCGTTGCCAAAAGGGGCAAGTCCGGCGGCGCCCGTTTTTATGGCAGATCGCGCGTGGCTTTCCAGCTCGCAGTCAGGCGGGGCAGTCCTGCCCGGCAAATTTTGGAAAGCGGTGCGCGAACAGGGTGTAAGAGCGCCGGGTTCCGCAAAATATTCCCAAAAAACAAACCGGCCCGCGCGTGAGCGCCTAGAGCACTTCTACCTTAAGTTGTCGCTTAAGCCGACTGTGCGGCGAGCGTGGGCGCCTCCCCATCCTCGCGTCGGCACGGGTACGGGAGGGAGGTGACGCGTGCGGCAAGTTGGAACTGAAGTGCTCCATTCCGGGGCCAAAAAAAACCGGCAACCCGCGAACGGGCTGCCGGCTTTTTGTAGGGAAGCTTTTGGCTTCGTGCGTCCGGTTTAGACGTCGAAGTACATGAAGTACTCGTACGGGTGCGGGCGCAGGCGGACGGCGTCGTACTCGGCGGTCTTCATCGCGATGAAGTTCTCGATGAAGTCCTTCGTGAAGACGTTGCCCTTGAGCAGGAACTCGTGGTCCTTGGCGAGAGCCTCGAGCGAGCCCTTGAGCGAGTCCGGCACGAACTTGAGGTTCGCGGCTTCCTCGGGCGGGAGATCGTAGAGGTTCTTGTCCATAGGTTCGCCCGGATGGATCTTGTTCTGGATACCGTCGAGGGCGGCCATCATGAGCGCGGCGCAAACCAGGTACGGGTTGCCCGCGGGGTCCGGACAGCGGAACTCCACGCGCTTGGCCTTCGGGCTCGGGCTGTAGGCCGGGATGCGGCAGATGGCCGAGCGGTTGGAGGCCGAGTAGGCGAGCGTAACGGGGGCTTCGTAGCCCGGGACGAGACGCTTGTAGGAGTTGTTCGTCGGGTTGCAGATCGCGCACAGAGCGGGCGCGTGGTGCAGCATACCGCCGATGGCGTAGATCGCGTCGTCGGAGAGGTTGGCGTAGCCGTTGCCGTAGAACGTCGGCTTGCCGCCCTTCCAGAGCGAGAAGTGCGTGTGCATGCCGGAGCCATTGTCGCCGAAGAGCGGCTTGGGCATGAACGTCACGGTCTTGCCGTGCTTGAAGGCAACATTCTTCACGATGTACTTATACAAGCACATCTTGTCGCCCATCTTGAGCAGCGTGTCGAAGCGCAGGTCGATCTCAGCCTGGCCGGCCGTGGCGACTTCGTGGTGCTCGCGCTCAATGGCGATACCGAGCTGCATCATCGTAAGGATCATCTCATTACGGATGGTGACGAGCTGGTCAGCCGGGGGAACGGGCAGGTAGCCTTCCTTGTGGCGGATCTTGTAGCCGAGGTTCGGGAACTCTTCCTTGCCGGTGTTCCAGACGGCCTCGTTGCTGTCCACGAAGTAGTAGCTCTGGTTGGAGCTGGTGGAGTAGCGGACGTCGTCGAAGATGAAGAACTCCGCCTCAGGGCCGAAGAACGCCGTGTCGGCGATGCCGGTGGTCTTGAGGTAAGCTTCAGCCTTGCGGGCGATACCGCGGGGCGACCGGTCGTAGGGCTCGCGGGTCTTCGGGTCCTCAACGTCACAGATGAGGCTCAGCGTGGCATACTGGCTGAACGGGTCGATGAAGGCCGTGGAGGCATCCGGGATGACGAGCATGTCCGAGGACTCAATGCCCTTCCAGCCACGGATCGAGGAGCCGTCGAAGCCGAGGCCTTCCTGGAAGACCTCCTCAGTCAGCTCGTTCGTGGGGACGGCAAAGTGCTGCCAGGTCCCATGAATGTCGCAGAACTTGAAGTCCACGATCTTGACGTCCTTTGCCTTGGCCAGAGCCAATACTTCTTTCGGAGTCATGGGTTTCGTATTTTTCGATTCGATTGTTTAAGACTTTTCCGTATGAACAGCCCGTCGAACAACAGGTTCAACCCCCTTGGCTAACGAGCGAGCACCAGTCAGCACAATAGATGCCAGATAGCAAGATCAGATCGTTTCTGAGCAAATTCGACCAGTCGCTGGATTTTTCGCCGGCGAATCTGGTGGACTGGGCCGTAACCGGAACAGTGCTCACGTTGATAGCGAAAATCACGTTCGCGCTGGGCGGGATGCGTCCGGAAGGCCTGGAGACCGGGCTGCATCTGGGCGCGGTGCTTGTGCTGCTGCACGGGCTCTGGCTGCTGGTGGCCCCGGACAGTGCGCGACGTGTGAGCCGGCTGCCCTTGCTTTTCGTGCCAGCGCTGCTGCTTCTGGGGATCGGCACGTTCTTCTTCAGCCAAGCCGCCTGGCTGGCGAAACGGGAGCTCCTGGCCGCGCTGCTCGCTTTTATTGTGCTGTGGGTTGTCGTACACAACGTCAGGGGGCGCGCCCAGCAAGTCGTGTTTATGGCGGGCTTGCAGGTCGTGGGCCTCGCCGCAGTCGTGTCGGGGCTGATCCAGCATTTCCGGCACCCGGACCGCCTGCCGCTTGGCCTCCAGTTGCCAGAGGCGCTGCAAGGCATGACGACCGCACCTTTCGGCGCACCGGCACCGTATGCCGGCCTCGCGCTGCTGGGCCTGTTTCCGGCGCTGGCGATGGCGGGCTCGCGGCGCTACTCCGCGGGGCCCCGCATCCTTTTCGCCTACGCTGCCCTCCTGTTCGCCGTCGGCATCTACTTCTCTTTTGAACGCCCCGCGTGGACGGCCGTGGCCTTCGGTGCGATCTGCCTGCCCTACTTCCTCGCGCCGAGCCGCCGCAGCCGCGTGTTCCTGTACGGCGCCCTCGGGCTCGTGGTGGCCGCGATATTCTTCGCCGTCGCGTTCGACCGGCATATCCGCCCGCGCCCGGGCAAGAACAAGCCTGCCGCAACTGCCCAGTCCGAGGCCACACAGGCCCCGGCGGAGGAAGTGAAGCGCACAAAGTATCCGAGCCTGTGGGCGCCGGCACTGCGCCTGTTTTATCAAAGTCCCATCACGGGCGTGGGACCGGGCTCGTTTCCCGTGAAGTATGAGAAGTTCCGGCCTGCGGGCTTTGACAGCAGGCCAACCTGGGCCGAAAACGACTACATCCATTTGCTGGCGGAAATGGGCGTGCTCGGCTTCCTGGCAGTCACGGCACCCGTGGCCTACGTGTTTTTCCTCGGCCTGCGGTTCTGGCGGCAACAGCCGTTCCTCGTCCTTACGGACGCAAAAGGCCGGCGCTCGAACATCGCCCGCGGGCACCGCATGCCGAAGCGCAGCCCTGGCGACCGCGTGCAGACGCCGTTCCCGAAGATGCTGCTCGCAGGCCTGCTCCTCGCCCTGCTGGCAATCGCGGTTCACGCGGTGTGGGCGTTTCACTTGCACGTGCCGGCCCTCCTGCTGTGGATCGCAGCCTACCTCGGGCTCATTATTAAGACGGCCGGAAGGCGCCGTTGCACGCGGGCGGTTCGGTGGTTCAAGTTCCTTGTAGTCCCCACGGCTGTCGCGGCAGGGCTTTGTGTGTGGGCACACCCGCTTCTGAAGGCTGCAGAGCTGCGGCTGGATGCGACGAACAAAATCGAGGCCCTCACGCGGGAACCGGCGTTGGCGAAGCGGCGTCCCGTTTTGCTCAAGCAAGCAACGGCCGACCTACTTGCCGCGGCTGAACTGGACCCTCGGAACGGCGACATATGGGCCGAACTGGCGTATGCGGAACTCCAGCGGGCGAACTCGGAGGCCGAGAAATACCGGGAGATCGCGCCGCAAGCCGAAGCTTACGCGATAAGAGCCCTGGAGACCTCCCGCGACAACGTGTGGTACCGCTTGTATTTGGGACAGTCCTACATGCTCAACAACCGGCTAGAGGAGGCGGAAGCCGTATTCCGTGAAGCGACAAGCCTCGGGCCGAACACGGCGCAGGGCTGGTATTACCTGGCCTCGTGCCTGTCGCTCAACCCCGCCAAGAAGGCCGAAGCTTCGGCTGCGGCCAAGAAGGCCCTTGAATTGGCACCAGACAATGAGGCCGTAAAACGCCTGCGCCGGCGCTTGCTCATCCCGTAAGGCCCCGAACCATGCCCCGACTTTTCCAGCTCGTCCTCGCCCTGTCTCTCGCGCTTTGCGGAACGCCCCTGCACGCCGCGCCCGCCAGGGAGCCCGCCCCCATGCCCTTCCGCGTCGCGGCTGTCGAAGGTAAGGCCATGCTCGTGAAGCCGGGTCGCGGCGAGGTGAAGCATCTGGAGCCCGACGTGGTGATGGAAGAAGGCCACACGTTCATCACCCTCGCCGACGGCCAGGTGACGGTCCTCCTGCCCAACGGCACGCCGCTGGTCATCGGCCCAAATTCCCGCCTCAGTGTCACTGCGTTCCGGATGAACCCGCCGGACGCGCCCGTGAAAGGTTTGGGACGCCTCCACAAGGAGCCCTCGCAGTCGCAGACACACCTGATTCTGAGCCACGGAACGCTCTGCCTGTCGGTTAAGATCCTCAACCGCGGCTCCGCCTTTCTCCTCGAGACCCCTGTTGCGTCGCTCCCGCTTGAGGAAATTGCGCTGAATGTGGCCGTGCCCCTGCAAAAGGAACCTGCTACCGACGCCTACCTGGCAGGCCTCGCCTCTGTGTACGCGGCGACGCCCACCCCCGGCGACCGCGGGAGCGCTGGCGCCATTTTGCCCGAAAATCTCCTGGTTTCCCCCCCGAAACCTCAGCGCGGTGTGTTCAGCCTGCTGAAGGGCGCGCTCGACATGAAGTGGGGTGAAGAAAAACAGATTGAGGTTCTGCCGGGGGATGAGCTGGTCATTTTAACACAGGGAGACCTGGCCAATAATGTACAAGTTTCGAAGGAAATCCTCGCCGGGAGCCGGAGGGCGAAATTTGAACAGATGCTTTCCGAAGGCACCGGCTTTTTTGAGGTAGCCACGCCGACGAAGGTGGAGAGGACGGATGCTGCGAGCCGCGCGGCCGCGACTAGGGCCAATCGACATATGGGTTACAGCCACAGGAGGGCGGAGGCGAGGTA
>CAZQIE010000005.1:0-71218 GCA_964593675.1 uncultured Opitutales bacterium | reverse complement strand
TCTACCTCGCCTCCGCCCTCCTGTGGCTGTAACCCATATGTCGATTGGCCCTAAGTTGTCGCATGCGCCGACGCTGCGGCGAGCGTGGACGCCCCCTCCTCGCGTCGACGCGGATGAGGGAGATCCCATAGGTGCGACAACTTGAACGGGAGTGTGCTCTCTCGAACGGGCCTAAGGACGGTCCTGGAGGTCGGTGTCCGACGCTGCGTCGGTGATACCGAGAAACCGTTCGCAGACTTCGCCGAGGAGGTAAATAGAACCCGTCACGACTACGGTGTCGCCATCGTCACCGAGCGCACAGGTGCCGGGTCTTGGAAAGAGTTCCTCAAGGGTCGTCCCGTGAACCGGGCCCGAAAAGGTGTGGGGCACAAACGTGCGCAGGATATTGAGCTCCGTGGCGCGCGGCTGGTTGGGTTTGACGAGGTAGAGGGCCTTGGCGTGGCGGGCGGCGACGGGCAGGAGAGCTTGTGCGCGGTACTCGCCCAGCACGCCAGCTATGACGATGGGCTTTTGGCCGCTCTGCGCGGCCAGCCTGCCGAGGTTTTCATCCAGGACAGTCGCGCCTTCGGGGTTATGTGAGGCATCGAGGATAAGCTCGCGTCGGGCATCAAGGGGAAACCGTTGCCAGCGGCCCGGCCACGTTACCCGCAGCAGGCCGTTGCGTATGGCGTCCTCCGTGACGGGCAGCTTTGGGGACGCGAGGCGGGCAACGAGCGTTGCCGTCGCCGCATTGATGCGCTGGAAGGTGCCTTCGAGGCCGGTTTCCGGGTAACGGGAAAGGTCTTCCCCGAAAACGTCCGTTACCCGGTGGAGGGGGGCTCCACGTTCCCGGGCGGTGCGGGAGATTACTTCGTCCGCGGCAGCTGGCACGCGGCCTACGACGACCGGGATACGGGGTTTGATGATGCCGGCTTTTTCGGCAGCGATTTTTTCGAGGGACTCGCCGAGGATCTCGGTGTGGTCGAGCCCGATCGAGGTGATCACGCTGACTTCGGGAAGGACGATGTTGGTGGCATCAAGCCTCCCGCCAAGGCCCACCTCGATAATGCCCACCTGAACCGCGGCTTTGGCAAAGTGCAGGAAGGCCATTGCCGTCATCAGCTCAAAAAAGGACGGCTGGTCGGCGGGGTCTTTTTGCCCGAGAGCTTCAGCAAGGGGCTTCAGCGTGCGGACGAACTCCAGAATTTGCGGTGCGGAAAGGTTCTGCCGGTTCACCTGCACGCGCTCGCCCAAATGCACGAGGTGCGGCGAGGTGTAAAGGCCTGTGCGGTAGCCCGCCTGCCGGTAGATGCTTTCGAGCATCGCGCAGACGGAGCCTTTGCCATTGGTTCCCGCGACATGGATGACCGGGAACACGCGTTCGGGGTGCGCGAGGGCATCGCAAAGCAGGCGCATGCGGTCGATCCCGTATTTGGAGCCGGGATTGCGCAGCGCGATGAGGTATTCTCTGGCCTCGGCGTAATCCATCGCGGCGACGGGTGAGCAACGGGGCGACGAGCCAGCGGCTCTAACCGGCTTTTGCGGGCTTCTTTGCGCCCGAAAACGCCGATAGCAGGCTGATAAGCCGGGTCTTGTGCTGGGTGCGGGAGACGATCTGGTCGATCAGCCCGTGTTCCAGGAGGAACTCGGCGGTTTGGAAGCCGTCGGGGAGGTCCTGCTGGGTGGTCTCTTTGATGACGCGGGGGCCAGCGAAGCCCACTAGAGCGCCGGGCTCGGCGATAATGATGTCACCGAGGGAGGCATAGCTGGCCATGACGCCGGCCATGGTGGGATTGGTGAGAATGGAGACGTAAGGCAGGCGGGCTTCGGCGTGGCGGGCGAGGGCGGCGCTCGTCTTGGCCATTTGCATGAGGGAGAAAATGCCCTCGTACATGCGCGCACCGCCGGAGGCCGAGACAACGATAACGGGGGTCTTGCGCTCGGTCGCACGTTCGATGGCGCGGGTAATTTTTTCTCCCACGACAGAGCCCATGCTCGCGCCGAGGAAGCGAAAATCCATGACAGCAAGGCTGACGGGCATGCCGCCCATCTGGCCCACGCCGCTGACAACGGCGTCGCTAAGGCCGGTGGCCTTCTGGTACTGGGCGATCTTGTCGCCATAGGCGGCGGTGCCCGTAAAGGCGAGGGGGTCCACGGACGTCAGGCCGGCGTCCATTTCTTCCCAAGTGCCTTCGTCGATGAGCATCTCGACGCGGCGACGGCTATCGAGGGGGAAATGGTAGTCGCTCTTGGGAACGACCATCCAGTTTTGCTCAAGGTCCTTGTTGTAAATGATCTCCCCGGTCTTGGGACACTTTGTCCAAAGGCCGGCCGGGATATCTTTCTTCTTAACCGGGACCGTCGAATACTTGGGCTTGCTGAAGAGAGCCATAACGCGAGCGCGCGCCGCAGTGGCGGGCGGCAAGGGCTGCCGGGGTTGCGTAACGAGCGGGGAGGGGTGAACCTACCCGTGCGCCAAGGTGGCAACATCCACACGCTTGGCGCCGGCCTGCCTCAACGGTTGGCAGCACGCATGAAGCGTGGCCCCCGTGGTCAGGACGTCGTCGACCACGATATAACGCGCGTCCGGATCAATACAGGCTTTGGGGGTCAACGCAAAGGCATTTTTCATATTCTTGCGCCGGGCGGTCCGATCCAAATGCGTCTGCGTGTCGGTATCTCGCGTTCTTTGAAGCAGTTCCATAACAACCGATCCGTGGGCCTCTCGTACAAACGCTTCTGCAAGGTATAAACTTTGGTTATAGCCCCGGCCTTTCTGGCGCTTGGGGTGGAGGGGGACGGGCACGAGGAAGGCGCCGGAGAGGTGGCGGACCATGCCTTCGTCCGCGCGAACGAGGCGGCGGATGTCGCCGAGGACAGGGCGGCCGGTATGGTACTTGAGTTCGTGGACGAGTGCGCGGCCTCCGCCGGTGAGCCTGACCAGGGCCCGGCCGAACCGGAACGCGGGGTTCAGGTCATCGCAGTTTGGGCAGACGCGGGGTTGCTCGACGGCGCCGAAATAGGGCTGGCCGCAACAGGGGCAGCGCGGGTCGTGGATGCGGGGGAGTGCGGCAGCACAGGCTTCGCAGAAGTAGCGCAGGGTGTCGGGCCCGCGAAGCTCGGTTGCGGCCTTCCCGCAGGCGAGGCAGTCCCTGGGGAAGACGAGGTCGAGGAGCCGTTCGCCGACGTGCGCGGCGGTGCAGTAGGAGCGGGCGAGGACGCCCGGGGCTGGGGCGGGCGTCGTCACGGCTAGCGCGAGGCCAGGGGCGTGCGGTCCTTCTTTCCGCGGGTTTTGAGCGTTCCGCGGCTGAGCTTGAGCGGCTTGGGCTGGTGCGTGGAGGCTTTTGGGGTGGCTATCAGGACGGCAACGATGGCGAGGATCATCAGGAGGGGGAACCAGCCGTCCGTAAGGCCGCCGCCGCCCCAAAGCTGGCGCAAGGGGTGTTCCCCGAACTTGCTGACGCCCCGGTTTAACATCATGGCAAAGACGAGGCCGGCGTGAAGGCCGATGGCGGGCATGAGGGACCGCGTACGGAGGGTCAGGATGGTGAGGGCGGACCCCAAGGCCATGAGCACGAGGAATTGCAGGGGGTGGAAATCGTGCGTGATGCCGAACAGCGTCCAGAAGGCGACGAAGAAACCGGTGTCCCACGACACGCCCGGTGGCACCTTGTCCCAAACGGCGCCGGGTATTTTGAAGTGGGTATAGGCGAAAAAGGCGGACGCCAGGACGATGGCGAGGACGGGGGCGGCACCGGTATAAAAGATGCGGAAAATGAGGCCGCGAAACACGAGTTCTTCGAGGAGGCCCAAAATGAGGCCCGCAAGAAGCGCGTTTATGGCGAGTCCCAGGATTTTGCCGGCGAGCGCGAGGAGGGCGCCATCCTGGTACATTCCGACGATTTCGGGTTTGAAGGAGACGTCGGTATAGAACACCTGGGGGAGGGCAACAGCGAGGACAACACAGCAGCCTGCGCCAAACCAGCGCGCAAGCGACTTGAACCCGCGGGCGTCGAAACGCAGCCCAAGCGCACGCCAGGACCAGAGCCCGCATGCGCGCAGGAGCCAAGGTAACCCGAGCAGGACCGGTACGTACCGCAGGCGATCGAAATAGACGTCGGCGCCTTTGCGCAGAAGCCAGGCGGTCGTGTCGGAGGGGGCCGCTTTATGCCAAAGCTCGACGAGCCAAAACACGGGAGGTGTGAGGAGGGCAGCAAAGACGAGCGCGCCAAGGTAAACAAAGGCGAGCAGCCCCAATCCACGCCAGGAACGGCGCTCGGTGGGCAAACCAAACAGGATGAAGAATGGGTCGCGTTTCAGTGGCACGGCGGGGATGTTCGCGGTTGGCCCCCTGCCTGTCAACGCGGGGAACCCCTCAGGGTACGGCGTTCGTGAACGCCCGGAGTTATCAAACGTGCATGAGGTAAGGTTGACATTCCGGCCACGTCTCTCCTCTGCGTTCCGGCGTCTGCCTGCTGGATGCTTCTACGGCACTTCTTATGCGACAACTTGATGGGACCTGCTCCACAGCAGGGGTAACTCGCCTAAAATACCTTCCCGTTGGCAGGGGGGGCTGACTTTCAGGAACGCCTTCGCTTCCACGCTTTCAGGCCTTCCGGGGTGGCGTTTTTCGAGGAAACGAGGTGGGACGGGTAACCAAAAAAGGAGTTTAAAAACTTTACGGCCGTGCCATTAACTGACGCCTAAACGAATGCCTTTTTGTATGGATGTGTCCTCGCAGAAGACCCTCACCCCGGAGCAGGAAAGTGCACTGAGGGACGATTTGAAACGCTGCACCCCGGAGACGGTCGAGGCCGCCATCGCGTATCGTAGCTCAGGTGACACGAGGCACTTGCCTGTCATCATTTTGGGCATTTTGGACCGTTTTGTTGACCCGGAAGTCCGCCCACGGCTGAAGGGGGCGTCGGACGACCTGCGGCTGTCGGAGGATCTGGGCATCGACTCGCTCACGATGGTCGAAATCGTCATGATGGTGGAGACGACGCTCGGGATGACGATTGATAACAACGAGTTGCGTGATTTGCGTTCGATTGGTGACATCCGTACGTTTATCGAGTGCAAGGCGAAGGGGGTGCCGCTCCCGGAGAAGCCCCGGCACGTGAGCGTGGAGCAGATTTTGGCGACGATGCCGCACCAGCAGCCGTTCCTGTTCATCCAGGATGGCTCGGTGCGCTCGGACGAGGCGCGGGGCACCTACCGCATTGCTGGGGACGAGTTTTTCCTGCAGGGGCACTTCAAGGACAACCCGGTATTCCCGGCTTCCATCATGCTGGAAGCGCTGGGGCAGCTTGGGGTCCTGTTCCTGCTGACCGCAAAGCGTCCGGAACTGACGGGCGCGGTGGATGCCACCAAGATCTATTTTACCTCGTGTGACGGGGTGAGGTGTCAGCGCGTGTGCCGTCCGCAAGACGTGCTGACGCTCACGGTGAAGCCGAAGCGGATCAAGCATCCCCTGGCGGTGTTCGAGGGGCACATCACGTGTGGGTCGGAGAAGGTGGCGTTTGCGGAAGAGATTGCGCTGACGTTCGACTTCAAGGCCGAGGGCGTGACGGACGCTGCTTCGACGGCGCAGCCTGCAAGCGCGCAGGCCTAAGTGTCCCAAGAGGGCTGTTTTTTAGGTCGGGCGCCGTTGGGGGCGTTCGCGAAGGTTTGGGATTGGCCCTGTTTTTGGCCTAAGGGGCGGAGCTTTCGCGGTAACGGAGGCTGGAAAAGGGAACTGGACAAGGAGAATGTGGGTTCCCATAGTGTCGCCTTTCAAAAATTAACGCCGTTGGGTGCGGGATGCCGATAGTCCCTGCTGCCGCGGGAAGTCCCCGGGAGTAAGGTCTTTTGACGTCGAGTCCCGATGGCGGACCGGATTTGTCCCGTTGCCAAGAGGCACGACGCAAATCCACTCTTTCCAGCAAAATGCCCAGAGTCGTCGTCACCGGTCTCGGTTTTATCAGCAGTATTGGCAATACGCAGGCGGAAGTCATGAAGAGCCTGCGTGAGATGCGCACGGGTCTGGAGCTGTATCCGCCGTTCGACAGGGCGGATGTGCCGGTGAAGGTGGCGGGGACGGTAAAGGGTTTCAAGACGGACTCGAGTGACCCGGAAGACTGGACGTGCCCACCGGAGTATAAGATCCGGAGGGAGCTGCTGCGCGGGTTTGCGCCGCACGGGTTGTACGCGCATTGCGCGATGGTCCAGGGTATTGAGGATGCGAAGCTGACGCCGGAGCAGGTGGCTTCGCCGGAAACGGGTCTTTACACGGCCTCGGCGGGGTCGGCTTTTTTACTGCACCACCACGTGGACCGGATGCGCAATCAGGGCATCATGCGGTGCTCGCCGATGGGTGTGGTTTCGGCAATCGCCGGGACGCTGACGTTCAACCTAGTCGCCAATTTCAAGATCCAGGGTGCGTCGTGCGGGTTTGTGTCGGCCTGTGCGTCGTCGAGTCATGCGCTCGGGTTTGCGTTTGATGAAATCCGGCTTGGCCGGCAGAAGCGCATGATTGTCGTGGGTGGCGAGGATGGGAATTTTGAGACGATCCTGCCGTTTGCGGGCATGCGGGCACTCACGCTCAACGCCGACCCGAAGAAGGCCTCTCGTCCGTTCGACAAGGACCGTGACGGGTTCGTAGGGAGCGGCGGGGCGACGGTGATGGTGTTGGAGGACGCGGACGCGGCGGTGGAGCGTGGCGCGAAGGTGTACGCGGAAATGCTGGGGTGGGGGCAGTCGTCGGACGGGCACAATGTAGCGATCTCGCACCCGGACGGTGCGGGGCTGTGCCGGGCGATGGAAAACGCGCTGAAGGCGTGCAAGCTCCAGCCCAAGGACGTGGACTACATCAACGCGCATGCCACGTCCACGCCGATAGGCGACCGCTCGGAGCTCCGTGCGATCAAGAAGGTGTTTAATGGTGACGCCCGGCCGGCGGTGAGCAGCACGAAGGCGCTCACGGGCCATGGGCTGTCGTTGGCTGGCGCGCTGGAGGCCGCCCTTACGGTGCTTGCGATTTCGGAGAACTTTACGCCGGGGTCTGCGCACATCACGACGCTCGATCCGGAAGCGGAGGGCGTGAACGTGATCCGCGAAAACCTGCCGCACGGGCCACGGATCGCCTTGAGCAACAGCAGCGGTTTTGGCGGCGCAAACGTGGCGCTGGCCTTTGGCCGCTGGAACAGCTAACCCGCGTCTCCTTCACCCCGGTTTTCCCGAAATGGCAGACCCAACAGACGCGCCGCGCCTGAAGATCGCTTACCTTTGCACGACGTTTCCGGTGCACTCGGAAACGTTCCTGCAGCGTGAGGTGCGGGCGATGCGTCAACTGCCGGTCGATTTTGAGGTGTTCTCGCTATGGGCGGGGCACAAGGAATGGGAGGGTATCCCAATCCGGCGCTTCCGGAAGTTGAGGTTGCTTGAGCTTTTCTGGGCGCTTCCGTATTGGGCCTGGGTGAACCCGCGGGCGCTGTGCGAGGCGCTGGAGGCGCTGTGGTCCCGGCCTATGCCGAGTCCGCTGAACCTGGCGGAGAACTTCCTGGGGTTCGGGTTTGCGCTGGTGTTTGGTCGCGAACTGCGGCGGAAGCACTACGACATTTGCCATGCCGTCTGGGCGACAGCCCCGGGGTCTGCGGCCTGGCTGCTGCGCAAGTTGCTCGGCGTGCCGTACACGATGGGGGCCCACGCGTTCGACGTTTTCAGTTGCGGCGGGGACTGGCTTCTTCCCGAGAAGCTGCGTGACGCACGGCTGATCCACACGACGACCGAGGTGACGCGTCGGCGCCTGCTCTCGATGGGGGCGCGGCCGGACAAGGTGGCGCTGATCCGGCGCGGGCTGGACACGCTTCCGGAGTGCCGTGCGCGTCCGCAACTGCACACACCGCTGCGGTTGTTGAGCGTGGGGCGGCTTGTGCCGAAGAAGGGCTATTTCCGTCAGCTTGAGATTTACCGCGCCCTTAATGATGCCGGCGTCGCGTTTGAGGCGCGCATTGTGGGCAAGGGTCCGCTTATGCGGCAGCTTCAGGCCCGGATCCATGATCTTGGGCTTGAGGACAGGGTGACGCTTCTCGGGGCGCGGCGGTACAGCGAGATTGTCGAACTCTACAATTGGGCGGACACGTTCCTTTTCACGGGCATGGTGGCTCCGGACGGGGACCGGGATGGCCTTCCCAATGTTATCCCGGAGGCGATGGCGGCGGGCGTTCCGGTGATTACGGCTCCGGTGTCCGGGACGACGGAAGCCATACATCACGGGGAGACGGGGCTCGTGGTCCGGTTGGACGATCTTGCGGGCTGGGTGAAGGCGATCGTGCGTGTGCGTGATGACCATGCGCTGCGCGAGGGGCTGCGGGTGCAGGCGCGGGCGTGGGTGCAGCGGGAGTTCAATGCGCACCGAAATGCGGCGCGTCTGGCCGAAGCTGTGCGCTTTGCCATCGGGCACAAGAGCGATGTCCGGCCAGGGGCCGGGTGGGTTTAACCAGTTGACCGCATTTCCCGTTACCTCTACGTTTGGCCGGCCCGCACAGCTACGCGGGCTGCTATCCTGAATCCTGGTTTCCTGTCCCAATGGCGACTGTTGTTCGAGATTTCTGTGGGTTGCGGTGCCATGTGCCGACCCTGAAGATGACTAACTGCATCATGCGCCACGACGTGACTGTTGGCGACGTGCTCGAGGTGACGGCGGACTGCGACGGGTTCGAGTCCGACGTGCGCACCTGGTGCAGCCAGTGGAAGAAGGAGTTGCTGTCGATAACGGCGAGCGGCAAGACGACGCGGGTGCAGGTGCAAATATAGGAACGAGACTACAGATTGGGGGCGGGAGCGCGCGGGTGAGCCCGCTACCGGGAAGGTCTTGCGCGAGGTTGCGTGAAATGGGTTGGCAAAGCTCCCTGTCTGTTCGTTAGAAAGCGGCTCGCATGGAAAACCTGCAGGCAAAGCGGCTGCATCGAGGGGCGATCACCGTCGCCCACGTGGTGGAGTTGTTTCTGTCGTCGCTGGTGCGGGTGAGGCTCTTGCGCAACCCCGTGATCCGGTCCGTTTTTTTCCGTCAGCTGTATTTCACCGCGGTGGAACCGCTGGCTGTCGTCTGCCTGGTCGGGGCTGCGGTGGGGTTCCTCTTCATTGTGCAGATTACGGCGTTGCTGAAGGGGAATGTGGCCGCTGCGGCGCCGGTGGTGGACAAGCTGGTGATGGGGGAGCTTTCGAACCTGCTGTGCATCGTGCTGGTGCTTGTGCGGTCGGGGCCGGCCATAGGCTCGGAACTGGCCGGAATGAGCCAGCGCGGTGAAGTCCGCGCGCTGTATATCATGGGGATTGACGCCACGGACTACCTCGTGGTCCCGCGTATCCTGGGCGTGGGTACGGCGATGATCGTCCTGGGTGTGTTCTTCCGTACGGTCTCCCTTTTTGTGGGCCTGAGTGTTGCCTCGCTGGTGGAGGACGTGAATTTCGCGGCTTTCGCGCACGCGGTGGCGGCGGAAGTGACGCCTTTTTCGGCGCTCACGCGGGCAGCCAAGGGGTTCGCGGTTGGCGGCGCGGCCGCGGCGTTGCTTTGCCACTATGGGCTCAGGGTCAGCCATAACCCGTCGGACCTGCCTCGCGCGACGCGGGCCGCAGTCGTCCACGGCCTCATGCTCGTCATGGGGATCAACGCAATTTTTTGGGTCCTGTGATCGCACTTACTGCCATCAAGGGAGGGGCGCTTAACATCCCGGCCTGGCGCATGAAGGCAGGGGAAACGGGTGCCGTCTTCGGGGAGACGGGTGTCCAGACTGACGCGTTTTGCGAGATGGTGCTGGGTATCCGGCCTCCCGTGGAAGGCAAGGTGGGGATTCTCGATTGCGAGGATTTGTACGCGCAACCTGAGCACCGGCGCCTGCAGCTGCTTGGGCGTGTCGGTTATTGCGGGCGACTGGGGAACCCGATCCACAACCTGACGGTGCGCGAGAACATCGTGCTTCCGGCGTTGTTCCACCGGGGTGGTACTGCGAACGCATTATACCTGGAGCTGGACCGGGTGCTGGATCGCGTCCAGACGCTGACGCGTCTTTCGCAAGAGGAGCTGTCGGTGTGGATGGGCCAAAGCCCAGCGGCGCTGAGCGTGTTTGCGCGGAACCTGTGCGGCATCCTCCGGGCGCGGCTGCTTGTGCCCGAGGTTTTTGTTTTCGACGGCATTCTTGATGAACAGGAGCGGTCGGCCCGGCAAAAGTTGCTGGCGCTCGCAATGGACAGCGTGGCGTCGCGGCCTGGTGCCTGTGCGGTGTTCACGGCGGTCGACAAGGCGTCGCTGGCGGCGCTCAAGGCCGACCAGGTCCTCAATCTTTCTTCAGAAGACACGGTGCCCGAAGCCATTTCCCCCCGATGAAATACCTACGGTTTTCAGATACCCACCTGCAGCGCATGGACCGCCGTGTGCAGGTGGTCCTCGGTCTCACATTCCTCCTTCTGGCCGGTCTGGCCATTTATTCGGCGTGGCGTCGCGACGTTTTCACGCCTGGCACGCGCTTCTCGTTCCACGCGGACAACTCGAACGCCATCGCCCGCGGTCAGTTCGTGCAGATCAGCGGTTTCAAGGTGGGCGAGGTGACCTCCGTTTCCCTGCAGGATGACCGACGTGTGAAGGTGGAGATCGTCGTCTACAATCCGTATCTCAAGTTCGTGAAGAAAGACTCGGTGGCGATGCTGCGGGCCACAGGGTTCATTGGTCAGAACGTGATCGACCTGCTGCCGGGAAGCGCGTCCACCCCGGCGGCAAAAGAGGACGACGAGCTTTTGTTCCGGTCGGAAAAGAGCATCGCGGAACTGTCGCAGGAGCTGAAGGACCAGATCACGCCGATCAATCAGGAGGTCCTGAAACTGTTGCAGTCGTTCAACGACCCGGAGGGGGATTTCCGGAAGAACCTGCGCAATGTGCAGGAGACGACACGGACGCTCCAGGAAGCCCTGCCCGGGTTGCTTGCGAAGGTGAATACGACGCTGGCGAACGTGGAACAGGTGTCGTCCATGATGCCGAAGGTCGTCCAGGATTCCTCGGCGGAGGCGAACAAGCTTTTTGCGTATTTCAACGATCCGCAGGCTGATTTCCGGCGCATCCTGTCTAACGTGCAGGGCATCACACACACGCTGAACTCCGAGGTGCCGGGGATACTGACGCGTGTGGATTCCAGCCTGGCCCATGTGGAATCCATGACGGGGACGTTGCGCAAGGCTGTGAATGAGGCCGCCCCGCGCATTCCGCTGCTTGTGGAGGAAGGGGCGGATGCCGCCCGTGGCGCGAATGAGGTTGTGCACGCGGTGAAGAAGCTTTGGCCGATCAGCGGGAACTTGCCTGCAGAGCCGCCCGCCGGCGTTGTCCCCCAACCCAGCCCTGACCATGCACCTTAAGTCTTTCCGTAATCTCACGCTCGTCGTGGCGACGGGCACGCTCCTGCTGGCGGGCTGCACGACCGGGCCTGCTCCCGCGGCCTCGGAAGAGCTTCGGCGGGCGGATTATTATGCGCAGCTCGGGCGGTCCGCCATGGAGCGGGGCAGGGACGGGCGGGCGCAACTTGAGCTGACTGAGGCGCTCAAGCGGTATCAGGCTTGTGAATACATTCCTGGGCTTGTGCCGACCCTGGTGAACCTGGCGTCGGTGGCTTACCGGCAAGGCCGGTACGACGATGCCACGGCGCATGTGGAGGCTGCGTTGAGGCTGGCTGAGGTCGCGCCGGGAGCTTTTGAGCGGGGCCCGGAGTCCGTGAAGCTGCGTCAGGCTCTTGCGGAAGGGTGCTGGGTGGCGGCGCTGACGGCGTTGCAGGGGGGCAAGGAGGCGCTCGTTAAGACGTGGCTGGAACGCTCACGCGAATGGGCGAGCGACGCGAAAGCGCTTGAGGGCAGGCTTGTGAACATGGAGGCATGCCTGGCTGTGCAAGGGAACCCGCCGAACCCGGCGCTCGGGCTGGAGTTGGGGCAAAAGGCGCTGGCGCTGAACAAGGCTCTTGGCGACAGGCCTGAGATCGCGCGTTCGTTGTATTGGGTTGGCGTGGCGCAGCGCGAGCAGGGGGATTTTGCCCTCGCGCGCAAGAATCTGGAGGACGCTTTGGCGCTTAACAAGTCGCTCGGCAACAGCGAAGGTGTGCTCTGGTGCTTGCGGGCGCTGGAGCAAGTCGCCCGTCAGGAGCGGCGTCCTGAGGACGCCGAGCGCCTGAAGGTTCGCGCGGAGGCTGTGGTCAAGGCGCAGCAGTAGCAGGTTCAGCGTCCCGAACCCGTCTCGAAGCGCGATTTTAGGGATGGGCGGACTCGGGGGCCTTTTCGGTGGCGGGTGGTTCCGGCAGCGTCAAGGCCAGCAGGAGCGGCAGCGTCATGAGCAGCATTGCCGACAGGTAGGCAAACTGGGAGCCAAAGCGCCAGAAGACCGAGGCGGCCGCGAGCGGGCCAATTGCGCGGGCGAGCGAGCCTGCGGACCGGAAGGTGCCCAGCGCTCCGCCCTGGACGTCCGCGCCGGAATACAGGGAGGCGAGCGCGGACAGGGTGGGGGAGACGAGGCCGATGCCAAGCCCGAGCAACGCCAGGCCACCATAGAAGGTGGAGACGCCCTGGCTCATGCCGAGGAGTCCGAGCGCGAGGAAGCCCGCCAGCAGGCCAACGACCGCGAGCGGTTTTTCGCCGAGCACGGGCGCTAGGCGCCGGACGAGTCCGCCTTGCACGCCAATGAGGACGAACCCGACAAACAGGAAGATGAAGACGTTTTGTTCGGCGGTGTAATGCAGGCGCTCGGCTGCAAGAAAGGTGAGGGTGAATTCTGCACCGCTGAAGGAGAGCATGAAGAGCAGATACACCAGGATGGCGCGGCGCAGGGGCGCGTTTGCGGTGACGAAAACATCCCTCAGTCGGCTGGGGCGTGGTGCGGGTGCGGGGGCCCCCGCTTCGCCAGGCTTTGTCTCCTCGAACCGGCGCGCCACCCAGAAGACGTTGAGCGCGGCAAGGGCGAGCGCGATCAGTGCCGGGCCGGAAAACGGGTTGATCCCGAAGGAGGCGAGCGACGGCGCGAGGCTGGAGAGGTCCACCTGTGCTGAGAGCCCGCCGATTGCGGGGCCGAAAATGAAGCCGAGGCCGAAGGCTACGCCGACGATGGCCATGCCGCCCGCCCGCTTTCGCGCGCTCGTGACGTCCGCGACTGCGGCAGTGGCGACGGAAAGGTTCCCGGACATGATCCCGCCCACAATGCGGGCCGCGAGAAGCATGAGAAAGGAGCCGCTGAAAACCCAGAGCAGGTAAGACAAGGCTGTGCCCGTCGTCGTGATCAGGAGGATCGCGCGGCGCCCATGCCTGTCCGAGAGGCGCCCCCAGATTGGCGCAAACAGGAATTGCAGGACGGAGTAGAGGGAGCCGAGCACGCCGCCAAAGAGCACTTGCACGTAAAAGGCGCCGGACTCGTTGCCGCCGACGCGGCTCCAGTCCTGCAATACGCCCAGGAGGGTCGAAAAGACGCCGCCCGCCTGTTCCCGCGGGAGGTAGTAGGCCATCATCGACGGGAACAGGGGGAAGACGATGGAGAACCCGACGAGGTCGATGAAGATGGTCAGGAAGACGACGACAAGCACGCGCTTCCGGCGGGCGTCTTCGGGTGTGGCGGGTGTGGCGGCGGCCATGGTCTAACGGAAAATACCCGGCCGCTCGCAATTTGGCGAACCCGGGTTTCGCTTCACTCTTACGGCTCGAATCGCCCGGCCTTTAGGGGGCGCCTGCAAAGGCCCGGCTACGTGCCCAATGGAATGGACTCAACGGCAGCCATGAGCCCGGCGGCGGTCAGGCCCGAAAGATCGAGTTTCCGGAGGCCGTGTTTTTCGTCGAAGAGACGCAGTACGGTGCCGTCAAAGTGCGCGGCGAATGCGCTCTGACAGCCGCCGCCCCAGCGGTGGAGCAGCGCGCGCTCGACCTCCACCGCGACGCCGGTGGGTGAGTGAAAGAGGGGGCGAAGGTCGTCAAGATCCGCGGCGCGGCACTCGACGGCGATCGCGGCCTGTCCCGGTGCGGGAACCATTTCGTCGAGCGAGAGCGGCTGGAAGGTGAGGCCGGGCCAGGCATGGATGCCGAGGCGCTTGAGGCCCGCAACGGCGAGGATGAGCGCGTCGGCCTCGCCTTCGACGACTTTGCGGAGGCGGGTTTCGACGTTGCCCCGGATCTCGCGAAATTGCGCGTCGGGGAACAGGCGGGCGGCTTGAAGCCGGCGGCGCGGGCTGCTTGTCGCAATAGAAGCGGGGCGTTCGACGCCCTCCCTGAGAAGGAGCATGTCGCGGGCGTCTTCGCGCGGCAGATAGCCGGCGAGCACGAGGCCCTCCGGCAAGGTCGTCGGCATGTCCTTCGCGCTGTGGACGGCGATGTCCGCGCGGCCTTCGAGCATCGCGGCTTCGAGTTCCTTCACGAAGAGGCCCTTTCCTCCGTGCTGGATGAGGGACCAGTCCTGGCGCTGGTCGCCGGAGGTGGACATGGGCAGGGCTTGCCAGAGCAGGGCAGGGCGGTGGGTGGCGAAGAGTTCGCGCACGCGTTCCGTCTGGGCGAGCGCCAGCTTGCTCTTGCGTGTGGCCGCCACTATCGTACCCGCTTTATTCATAATATCTTCCGCCGATCCCCTTAGGCCCGGACCGCGTGAATCGCGGCGTGCGCCTCCCGCCCTAGATAAGTCGCGAAAGTGGCAAGTCAAACCGGGAGAGTGTGCGGGCGAACGCCGGGCCTGGCATCGGTCTCGGAATGTAACGAGGCAACAATGACTTCCCGTGAACGCTTTCTCGCTGCTGCAACGTGCCAGCCCGTGGACCGCCCGCCGGTCTGGCTGATGCGCCAGGCTGGGCGCTACCTGCCGGAGTACCGGGCCCTTAAGGAAAAGCACGCGTTTACGGAAATGGTGCGCACGCCGGCTTTGGCGACCGAACTCACGCTCCAGCCGCTCCGACGTTTTCCGGACCTCGACGCCGCGATCGTGTTCAGCGATATCCTCGTGGTTCCGGAAGCGCTCGGGCAGCCGTACCGTTTTCCGAACGGCGGCGGCATTGAGATGGAGTTTTCAATAGGGCCGGGGAAGGGTCTGGGGGCGCTGAACGGAAAGGGCGTTGCCGGGAGGCTGGAATATCTGGCGGAGACGCTCCGGAGGTTGCGGACGGAGATAGGCGCGCGTGCGTTGCTGGGCTTTGCGGGTTCCCCTTGGACGCTGGCCGTCTATATGACCGAAGGCCGTGGACCGGGCGAAGCCGGGACGGCTGAGATCGTGCGTCTGGCCAAGGCGGAGCCGGCGTTTTTCGAGGACCTTATGAGTCTTGTTTCCGAGGCCGTCGGGGCGTCGCTGGCGATGCAGATTGAGGCGGGGGCGGACGCCGTACAGATCTTCGACAGTTGGGCGAGCTTGTGTGGTCCGGAGGAATACGAGGCGTTGTCGCTGCGGTGGATCCGGCAGGTTGTAGGCCGGCTGCCCCGGCAGGTCCCGACCATCCTGTTTGCGCGGGGCAAGGCGTCGCAGGCTTCAGACCTCGCCGACACGGGAGTGTCCGTGCTCGGGCTGGACTGGCAGCTTCCGCTCCCGGTTGTGCGTGGGGCTGTGGGCGCACGCTGTGCGCTTCAGGGGAACCTGCATCCTGAGATTGCGCTCGCAACTCCTGACATTGCCCGTGCGGCCACGCGGTCGGTGCTGGAGCAGATGCGGAACGATCCGGGTTATATCTTCAACTTCGGGCACGGGCTGACGCCGGGAGCCCGCGTCGAAACGGTGGGCGCGATCATCGATACTGTCGCACGTTTTTCATGAATATCGGAGAAGCCGAGAAGGACCTGATTCGCAAATATGCGCGGCCCGGCCCGAGGTACACCTCGTACCCGACCGCCCTCCAATTCGGCGACAGCGCGGATCACGGGGCGCTCGTAAGACATGCCTCCGAGGAACAGGGTCCTGTTTCACTTTATGTGCATTTGCCGTTCTGCGAGACCCTTTGCTGGTTTTGCGGGTGCAATACCATTATTACCGCGGACCACAGCAAGGCCGATGGCTATCTTGACCTGATTGAGAAGGAAGTGCGGCTGACGGCGGACCGCCTTGGGGACCGGCGCACGGCGATTCAGGTGCATCTTGGCGGCGGGACGCCAAATTTTCTGAGTCCGGGCCAGATCCGGCGCCTTGGCTCGATCCTGCGCGCGCGCTTTGATGTCGCGGCGGACGTGGAGTTTGGCGTCGAGATTGATCCGCGGCGCCTGACCCGCGAACATTTGGAGGCATTTCGGGAGATTGGAGCGAACCGGGCGTCCTTTGGGGTGCAGGACATCCACCCGCAGGTGCAGGAGGCGGTTCACCGCATTCAACCGCACGAACTGAATATCCAGGCGGCGAGCTGGCTGCGTGAACTCGGCTTCGGGTCCCTCAATATCGACCTCATCTACGGGCTACCGCACCAGACGCCCGAGACGTTCCGGGAGACGCTTGGCGCGGTGCTTGGGCTGGCGCCCGAACGGTATGCGATTTTCAACTACGCGCACGTGCCGTGGATGAAGCCTGCCCAGAAGATTGTGGAACGTTCGGGGCTGCCGGGGCCGGAAACGAAGCTGGCGATGTTGCAGGAGACGATCCGCGTCCTGACGGGCAGCGGGTACGTGTACATCGGGATGGACCATTTTGCGAAGGAGACGGACGAACTCGTGCGGGCCCAGCGGGCAAGGACGTTGCAGCGCAATTTCCAGGGCTACAGCACGCGGGCGGGTGCGCAAATTCTCGCCTTCGGCGTTTCCGCGATATCCCAGACTTCCGGCAGCTACCGGCAGAACCTGAAGAACCTGCCCGCGTATGCGGCTGCGGTCCAGAAGGGCGAGTTCTCGGTCGACCGCGGCTACATCTTGACCGACGATGACCGGCGACGCCGGGAGATCATTATGCGCATCATGTGCCACATGGAGCTGGATTTCCACGAGCTGTCCGGGCACTTCGGGTTCGACTTCGCCGGCACGTACGCCCGGGAGCTGGCTTCGCTCGCGGACATGGCGGGGGATGGGCTTCTCCAGATTGACGGGCGAGGACTCCGCGTCACCACGCTGGGACGGCTGTTTGTGCGCAACATAGCCATGGCCTTTGACGCCTACCTTAACCGCGCCGATGGCCGTTTTTCCAAGACCGTATGAAGCGCGTCGCAATTATCGGGGCCGGCATTACCGGGTTAACGACCGCGTGGTCAGCGAAGCAGGCGGGCGCGGAGGTCCGCGTGCTGGAGTCTGCGGCCGAAGTGGGTGGGGCGATGCGGACGGTGCGCGAGGCGGGCTTCCAGATCGAACTGGGGCCAAACACGCTGCAGGTGACGAGCGCCGGCGTGCTTTCGTTCCTCGAGAAGCTCGGGCTAAAGCCGCTGGAATCGAGCGCGGAGGCGCGGAACCGCTATATCGTGCGGGGGGGCAGGCCCGTTGCAGCCCCGCTGTCGCCCCTCGGGTTCATTGCGTCGCCGTTGTTCAGCGCACGGGCAAAGCTGCGCCTTTTCGCGGAGCCGTTCATCCGGGCTCCGAAGGCGACGGAGGACGACGAGTCTCTTGCAAGCTTCGTGAGGCGCAGGCTTGGCGAGGAATTTCTGACGCGCGCGATCAACGCTTTTGTGGCCGGGGTATATGCGGGCAGCCCCGAGCAACTGTCTGTGCGGCACGGTTTCCCACGCCTGTATGCGCTGGAGCGCGACCATGGCTCGCTCATACGGGGCGCGATCGCCAAGAAGCGCGAGTGGAAGGGGACGGACCGCATAAAGGCGCGGCTGGTCTCATTCGCGAACGGTCTGCATGAGCTTCCCTTGGCGCTCGCGGCGTCGCTGGGCAGCGCGGTGGAGACGTCCGCCGTGGTGAGAAGCGTGGGCCGGACGGAGCAGGGCTGGTCGCTTTCGTGGTCCGCACGGGGCGGCGAGCGGACGGAAGTTTTCGACGCGGTGGTGCTGGCTGTGCCGGCCTATGCGCTCAGTGGGCTTCCGTTGCCGCGGCCGCTTCTGGCCCAGTTGCAGCCGTTGGGGGCCATACCGCATCCTCCGATTTCGGTTCTGGCGCTCGGGTTCGACCGTGCACAGGTGGCGCACCCGCTGGACGGGTTTGGCGCCTTGGTTCCGGAAATTGAGCGCCTTTCGATTCTTGGGACTCTGTTCTCATCAAGCCTGTATGGGCACCGGGCGCCGGACGGCAAGGTCTGCCTGACGACGTTTATAGGCGGCACGCGCCAGCCTGAGCTTGCGGGCCTGGAAACGGGGAGGCTTGTGGAAGTGGCCCTGGGCGACCTGCGGCGGCTGCTTGGGGTGCAGGGCGCCCCGTGTTTCATCAGGCACATACTGTGGCCGCGTTCCATCCCGCAGTACACGTGCGGTTACGGGCGGTATTTGACGTGCCTGGAGGACGCAGAGCGGCAGTGGCCGGGCCTGCATGTGGCAGGCAACTTCCGTGGGGGCATCTCGGCGGTGCAGTGCCTGCAAAACGGGCTGGCGCTGGGGGAGCGACTCGCTAAGTAGTGGGAGCTAACGACCGATTCGTTTTACATGAGCAAAGGCGTCTTACTTCTTAACCTGGGCTCTCCGGACGCCCCGGAACCCGAACCGGTCCGGCGCTACCTGCGGGAATTTCTCGGGGATGCGCGGGTGTTGGACGCCCCTGCACCGATCCGGTGGTTCGTGCTGAACTGCTTCATCCTGCCCTTCAGGCCGAAGAAGTCGGCGGAGGCTTATTCGCGGGTATGGACGCCCGAGGGCGCGCCCTTGCTGGTGATCAGTCGCCGCGTGCGTGACCTCGTCGCGCGGGGGCTGGGTATTCCGGTGGCGCTCGGGATGCGCTACGGCAATCCGTCCACGGCTGCGGCTGTGGAGGAATTGCGGAAAGCCGGGGTGACTGAGGTTTTCGTGATGCCGCTGTACCCGCACTACGCGATGTCCAGCTACGAGTCCGCGCTCGTGTGCGCGAGCAATGAGCTGCGGCGGCAGATCCCGCAGGTAAAGATGCACATCCTCCAGCCCTTTTACGGCGAGCCGGACTACATCGACGCTCTTGTTGAGAGCGCCCGTCCGCACCTGGAGCGCGGGTTCGACAAGCTCCTATTCTCGTTCCATGGGCTGCCGGAGCGCCATTTGCGCAAGGGCGATCCTTCGCATGCGCACTGCCTGTGCTCCGCCGACTGTTGCAGCGTCGCCAACCCGGCCCACGCCACGTGCTACCGGCACCAGTGTTACCGGACGGTTGAGCTGTTTGCGGAGCGCGCGGGCCTGAAGCCCGGGCAGTACGAAGTCTCGTTCCAGTCGCGGCTGGGCCGGGACCCCTGGCTGAAGCCGTATACGGATTTCCGGCTCGCGGACTTGCCCAGAGAAGGCGTGAAGCGGCTTCTCGTGATAAGCCCGGCGTTTGTCTCGGATTGTCTCGAGACCCTGGAGGAGCTTTCCATCACGGGACGCGAGACGTTCATAGCGGCTGGCGGGAAGGAATTTGCCCAGATCCCGTGCCTGAACGAGCACCCGCGCTGGATCTCGTTCCTCCGGACGCGCATTGACGCGTGGCGCGGTGGTGCGCAGGGTTAACGGGCGCTTTGTCATGAATTTCTTTCCTGCGGATACCCGCACGCTGCTCTGGGTGGGGACTGGCCTCTACCTGGCCGGTTTCCTGTATTCGCTCGCATACGTCGTCCTCGGGCGCAGTCACGTCCGCCCGCTGTTTTACACGCTTGTGGCCGGTGGGTTCGGTTTCCAGACGCTTGGGCTTTACCTGCGTGGGTTGCAGACGGGCTTGTTCCCGTTGGGTAACACGTTTGAGACGCTTCAGGTGATCGCGTGGGTGACGGTGCTTTTGAAATTGATCCTGCGGACGTCGTTCCAGTTGCGGCTGCTGGGCTTCTTCGCGTCCCTGCTCGCAACGGTGCTATGCGCGGTGTCGTTGAGTTTCCCGGAATGGGACACGCGGGCGACCGTGACGTTTTCAGCGAATCCGTGGGTGGAGTTCCACGTGGCGCTGGCAATCTTCAGCTACGGGGTTTTCGGCCTGCTCGCGGTTACGAGCCTCATGTATTCGCTGCAGGACTACGGTCTCCACCAAAAGCGTTTTGCGGGAATCTTTGCGCTGCTGCCGCCGCTGCGGGAGCTGGATGCGATGAACCAGCGGCTTCTGCACGTGGGCTTTTGGGTGCTCACGCTCGCGGTGGCGCTGGGCCTGTTCAACTGGATCGGCGATCCGCGGGGCGTGGGGGCGTTGAAGCTGATTGTTGCCGCCGCGTTGTGGGCGTGGGCTCTCGGAGTCGTGGTGTTGCGGTCACGCGGGAAACTGGTGGGGCGCCGCTTCGCCATCGCGTGCCTTGTTCTCTTCGTTGTGGCGCTGTTCTCCCTGTGGCCGGTCGACCGGGCGCGGGAACGTCGCCAGCACGCCTTCATGCCGGACCATGCATCCCGTTGAACTCCACGTCATCGGCTGTTCGCACCGGACGGCGCCTTTGGAATTCCGGGAAAAGCTCGCGCTCACCCCCGGGACGCTCGACAGGCTGTACGCGGAGTTGCGGGCGCTTCCTGGCGTAAGCGAGGCCCTCATCCTTTCCACATGCAACCGGCTTGAGCTTTATGCCGTGCTCAGCGCGGAAGTTGGTGCGCCACCGAGCAGGAGCCTCGCGCATCTGGTCGCCCATTTCTTCAATATGCCTGCGGACGTGCTGGGCCCGAACACGTTTGCGCTGAAGGATACGGAGGCGGTTGCGCACCTGTTTGGTGTCGCCGCCGGGCTGGATTCCCAGCTCGTGGGCGAGACCGAGATTTTGGGTCAGGTGAAGGAAGCCTACGCGCACGCACAGGAAACCGGCGCCGCAGGGCCGGCGCTCAACCGCGTGTTGCAGAAGTGCCTTCAGGCGGCCAAGTGGGCGAGAACGCACACGGGGGTTGGGCGGGGTCAGGTGAGTATCGGCAACGTCGCCGCGGAGCTCGCAGGCCGCATTTTTGGGGATCTTTCCACGTGCCGTGTGCTGGTGGTCGGGGCAGGGGAGGTCGGCGAAAAGACGTTGCAGGCCATGAAGAGCCGTGGGGCGGAAAACATCACGGTCACCACGCGTACGCTGGAAAAGGCGGAGGCCCTTGCCCGCGCGGTGGATGGTTCGGCTCTCGAGTTCGCCCGGTTTCCCCGCCACTTGCGGGATTTCGATATCGTGGTCTCGTCGACTGCCGCACCGGAGCCGGTGATCCAGGCGGCAGCGGTTTCAGGCGCGATGCACGATCGCCCGGCGCAGCCGCTTTTCCTGGTGGATCTGGCGGTGCCGCGGGATGTCGAGCCGGGAGTGGACGGTCTCCCCAATGTTTTTGTGTACGACCTCGCCGATCTGGCCAAGATAGCCAATGAAAACCTGCGGGCGCGGGAGGCGGAGGTCGCCCGGTGCAAGGCTGAGCTTTGCGAGAAAGCGACGCGCGCCTGGGAGGGGATCCAGCGCAGGCCGTCGGCCTCGGAAGCGCGTGCGGCGTGCCGGTGCTCGTCGTAAAGAGGACGCCGGTCCGCGGGTTACGTCACCGAGGCGGTGGCTTTCTTGGTTCGCCCTGTCCGCCAGCGTTTGTAGGAGCCGATCACGATGGGGAGCACGGACACGAGCACGACGACGATGATGATCTTGTGAAGCTGGTTCGCGAGCGGGGTTTGCCCGAGTCCGTAGCCGATCCAGACCATCGAAACCACCCACAGCACGCCGCCAAAGATGTTAAAGCCGACGAAGTTCCGGTAAGGCATGTCGGCGACACCTGCCATGAACGGGACGAAGGTGCGGAAAATGGGAATGAAGCGGGCCAGCACGATCGCCTTGCCGCCGTGGCGCAGGTAGAACTCGTGGGCCTCGAGGGCGTATTTCTTTTTGAAGAACCGGGAGTCTTCGCGTTGGAAGATGGCGTGCCCCGTCTTGGTTCCCAACCAGTAACCGACCTGGTCGCCAATGATGGCGGCGAGGATGAGCGAGACCGTGACCCACCACACATTCAGGATGGGTTCGCCCGTAGCCTTGTCCACCTGCGCCGCGAGCAAGCCAGCCGTCACGAGCAGGGAGTCTCCGGGGAGGAAGAAGCCCACGAGCAGGCCGGTTTCCGCAAAGACGATGGCGATGAGGGCGACGAGACCGCCGGTTTTGATGATCTCGGTGATCCCCTCGGGCGAGTAAAGGTAATGGAAAAGCTCCTTAAGCGACTCAAGCATGGTGGACAGGTGTGGAGGCGAAAGGTATCGGCGCGAAAGGGCTGCGGCGTCAAGACTGTCTGGAGGTGACGAACTTCCGGGAGAGCCTCCGGTCATAGATGCGGAGGAACCCGAGTTCGGCCCAATTTGTGTTTGCGTCTGTCCTCGGGCGGTCACCACAATGCGCGCTTGATTCGCCCGGATCTTCCCACGGGCCGCCGGTTTTTCTTTCTCCTTTTGACACAGGGCAATGAGCTTTCCGTTTCCCATCACGCTTGCCGAGGCCGCTACCAGCCACCCGGGCGTCTTTACGTATTTCGCGCAGGCAGACCTTGCCGGCAAGGTTATCGCCATCGTCCTCGTTTTCTTCAGCCTTCTCGCCTGGACGGTGATGATCGGCAAGTACCTGGACCTTTCCCGCATGCGGGATTTGAACCGCGCATTCGAGAACAAGATGCGGCAGGCGGATTCGGCGATTACGATGAAGACGAGCGGGCTGACCGGCCCGTACGCGCGCCTGATGGACGAGGCGCAGCGGGCGCTCCAGCGCTACGGGGCGGTGACGCCCGAGGGCACGCGGCTGTCTATTGAGCTTCAGATGGGCCACGTGGAAAACGCCCTGCAACGCGAAGTCGCCCAGGTGACGGCGCGGTATGAGTCGAAGATGGTACTGCTGGGCTCGATGGTGTCGGGCGCGCCATTCATGGGGCTGCTCGGCACGGTCTGGGGCGTCATGGACGCCTTTGGCGGCATGGCCCTGCGCGCAAACGCCACGCTTCAGGCGCTGGCACCCGGTGTTTCCGGCGCGTTGCTGACGACGGTCTGCGGCCTCCTTGTGGCGATCCCGTCGGTCTTCGGCTACAACTTCCTTCTCACGCAGGCGAAGGTCATGATCCTTGAGCTGGAGAACTTTGCCAGTGCCCTTGCGGACCGTGTGGAGCTTGAGCTCACGGCCGCGCAACAGGAAGAGCAGGTTTAAAGGGTCCGAGCGGCCCCGCCCGTCATGGCACGAAGCTTTCACCGCAAGCGCGAAACGACGGCTCTCGCGGAGATCAACGTCACCTCTCTGCTGGACCTGACGTTCTGCCTGCTGATCATTTTCATGATCACCACGCCGTTGCTGGAGCAGACGATTTCCATCGACCTGCCTGAGCAGCGGCAGAACACAAGTTCGCGCCGGCCCGAGAAGGTGCAGTTCCAGGCGGTCTCGATCGACAAGACCGGCCAATATTTCTGGGGCGACCAGCCGGTTTCAGCTTCGAAGCTGGAGCAGCTACTGCGTGACCTTTCGATCAAGACCGACCCGCCAGTTTTGAGCATCCGCGCGGACTCGGGCATTCCTTACCAGAAGGTCATAGACCTGATGGACAAGGTGAAGGCCGCGAACCTCACCAAAATCAGTTTTGACACGCAGGTTAAGTAGGTCATGGGTGCCGTCGTCGATCAATCTGAGAAGAAGGGATTCCTCATATCTCTGGGGCTCCACTTCCTGGGTTTTGGCCTGCTTGTCGGGTCCGTTTATCTGGCACAGTTCCGCACGCCGCCCGAGCCTGGGCAGACGATAATGACGCTCGTGAACATGCCGCCTGGCGAGCCGCCGCCTCCGGGGCCCGGGCGTGGCGCGGGACCAGGACCGAAGGGTGGGCGTGGTGACGTGAAGCTGGACATGAAGAAGCTTCCGCCGCTGCCGGATATCAAGAAGCCGGTCATTCCGGACCTCCCCGTCGACCCCGAGCCTGAGGCGACGCCGACAAAGTCCAAGACCCAACCTAAAGCGGACGACAAGGCCGCGCCGACCCCGACAGCCACAAAGCCGGCCAAGGACGCGAAGGAATCCTCGAAGATGAGCTACGAGGATTTTCTGAAATCTCAGGGGAAGACGACGTCAGGCAAGGCGAAGCCGCAAACGTCGGGCTCGCAGGGCACGGCGCCTCCCGGAACCAAAGTCGATGCGAAGGCACTACGCGAGGCTTTCGCGAACATGACGGGCATTGGAAAGACACCCGGTGGCGGTGGCGACGGGCCCGCGGGTGGTGGTGTCGAGGGCGGAACAGGGAATGGCGGCGGTGGCCAACAGGGCGACCCGCTGGAGGCTGCTTTTTTCAATGGGCTCAAGAAGGCGATCGACGTGGCTTGGGAAAAGCCGCAGGAGCTCATGGGGCGCCAGCTTGTCGCGGTTGCGGAGTTTGACGTCCTTGCGAGCGGGAAGATCGTGAACGGCAGGATCACGCAATCTTCCGGAATGCCCGCGTTCGACCAGTCCGTGCTGGACGCCTTGAAGAACGCGGCGGCACGCCCGCACCCGAAGGGCACGCCCTACCGGGGCCTCACGCTTGCGTTCAAGATGATCGAGGGGACCTGAGCCCTCGGTTGCTCAGGTGGAGTCGTTTCGTGGCGTTGGCCGCTTGGCGTAGTTCCATTTCAAGTCGTCGCTTACGCCGATGCTGCGGCGACGACGCACGGCTTGGTCCGTATCTTTTGGCTGCACGACTCGGAATGCGGCCCTTTGGCGAGCGTGGACGCCGCAGCCTCGCGTCGCCGCGGGCGAAAAAGGCCCGGCTATTGATGGGACAACTTGAACTGCATGTGCTCTAGACGTTACGAGCTCCCACGGATTCGCAGGGATTCCTTTCGGCGCGCTTGCTTAGCTGGGGCTTTTTGTTTCTACTGGGCGTGAGCAAACGCCCGTCTGTTTCGGTTCTTTTCTGGCCAGCGTTTCCTAGCCCCAAGGCACAGCGTTTCTTAGCCGGATAACGGCCCTGGATGTTGTGCCATTAGGCGAATTGATGGTGGTCATAACCGGAACTGTTAGGCTCATTGCATCGGGTAAACTCCGTTTGCGATGGGGCGATTGCGGTCTTTGTTGATGCGTTTCTTCCGTCATGAGTTTCGCCTAACCCTGTCCTGAACCGATGGCTGCCGGTACATCTGACCGAAAGACATTTCTGAAAAGCCTAGGGCTGGCTGCGTTGGCGGCTGGGCTGCTTTCACGTTTCGGGATACGCCCGAGGCCTGCGGAAGCGGCGGAAGCCGGCCATCCGGAGCCCGAACCGCTGCCCTATGCGGCCCGAAAGGAGCCGCGCGCCGTTGCCAGGCCCCAGGCCTAGGGCATCGGGGCGCCCACAATCAGGACGCGCAGCAGGAAACCAAGCGACGCATGGCAAACATCTTTCCCAAATGGGCAAACGCGGTTCCGTTGAAGCTCGCGGCAGCCCTTGCGCTTTTTGTCACAACCGTGACATGTGGCATCTGGTATTACGCGACCCCGAAATACGCGGACGTGGGGTATCAGCCGGTGCAGCCGGTTCCGTATGATCACAGCCTCCACGTCGGCCAGTTGGGGCTGGATTGCCGCTACTGCCATAGCAACGTCACGCGGTCGGAGCACGCGAACGTGCCGTCGGCAACGACGTGCATGAACTGCCACAACGCCGTGAGGCCGGACAGCCCGTTGCTCGCGGTGGTGCGGGAGAGCGCGGCTTCCGGGAAGGCGGTTCCGTGGGTGCGGGTTCACCGCATGCCAGACTTTGTGTATTTCAATCACGCCGTGCACGTGAACCGCGGGGTAAGCTGTGTGGACTGCCACGGTCAGGTCAACGAGATGCCGGTGGTATTCCGGTCAAAGCCGCTGACGATGGCCTTTTGCCTGGACTGCCACCGCAGCCCGGAACGATTTGTGCGCCCTGTCGACCAGGTCACGAACCTCAACTGGAAAGCCGAGACTCCCGAAAAGCAAATCGAGATGGGCACAAAATTTGTCCACGACTGGAAAATCACGCCCCCGCAAAGCTGCTCCGGTTGCCACCGCTAGCCCATGAAGCGCAAGTTTGAACATCCCGAACCCGGTCCTGATCACGTAACCGGTCCGAAATACTGGCGCAGTCTGGATGAGTTGTCCGAGACGCCCGAGTTTAAGGAATGGCTGCACCGGGAGTTTCCCGCCGGAGCGTCGGAACTGGAAGGCGTGAACCGTCGCCAGTTCGTGAAGATCATGGCGGCGTCGTTCGGGCTCGCGGGCCTGGGCCTCGCCGGTTGCCGCCAGCCGGAATCGAAGATCCTCCCTTACGGGAAGCAGCCGGAGAGGGTGGTTCCGGGCGTGCCGATGTACTACGCGACGTCGCGGCCGGGGCCACACGAGCATATCCCGCTCGTCGTTGAGACGCATCAGGCCCGGCCCACGAAGGTTGAGGGCAACCCGAGTTACCGGCCTTTTGCGGGCACAACGGACGCGTTTACGCAGGCGAGCATCCTCGACCTTTACGATCCCGACCGTGCGGCTGGCAGCGCGGACAGGACGGGCGCCGCATTGAACCGCGCGGCTGTTGCGGACCTCCTCGCGACACTCGGGCGCACGTTTGAGGGCGAACGGGGCCGCGGGCTCGCCATCCTCGTGGAGCCGAGTTCGTCGCCGTCCCGTGCCCGTTTGCTCCAGGCCTTGCGGCGGCGGTTTCCGGAGCTTTTGTATGCCGAGTACACGCCTGTGGATCTGGCGGGGCCGGAGCGTGCGCTGGCAAAGCTTGGCAATGGCCGGTTGCGCCCAATTTACCATTTTGGGAAGGCGAAGCGCATTTTGTCGCTCGACGCCGACTTCCTGAGCGCCGAGGCGGGCGCCCTTGCGTACGCACGGGGGTATGCCGACAGCCGCCGCATCCTGAACGCGAAGGAGGCGGACCAGATGAGCCGTCTCTACGTGGCGGAAAGCACGTTCTCGGTCACCGGCTCGAACGCGGACCACCGCCTGCGCATCGCGGCGAGCCGCCTTCCGGCGCTTGCATGCTTCTTTGCCGCGGAGATCCTGGCTGGCACGGGGGGCGATTCCACGCTTATTTCCCACCTGCGGGACCGTGCGCGTGCCGCGGGCGGCAACCCGAAGTGGGTGGTGGAATGCGCGCGGGACCTGCTGGCGAACCGGGGCGCCTCGGTCGTGGTGGCGGGCTCGCACCTGCCGGAGGAAGTCCAGATCCTCGTCCACGCGATGAACGTCGCGCTGGGCGGCCAGGGGCAGACGGTGTCGTACGTGCGCGTAACGGACGAGCCGGAACCGGCGTCGCTGCGCGACCTCGTGGACGCCGCAAACCGGGGGACTGTGCGCACGCTCGTCGTTCTGGGCGGAAATCCCGTTTACGACGCGCCCGCGGATCTCGCGTTCGCGGAAGTGCTGAAGAAGTTGCCGCAAGTCATCCGTCACGGCTACTATGGGTTCCGGGCGGACGAGACCTCCGCGGCGGCGCACGTCTTCCTTGCCGCTACGCATTACCTTGAGAGCTGGGGCGACGGCCGCACCTTTGACGGCGTGTACGTGCCGGTGCAGCCGATGATCCTGCCGCTCTTCGACGGTCAGAGCGAACTGGAAGTGCTGGCCCGGCTCGCGGGAGAGACAAACCCCGACCCGTACGCGATCGTACGCGAAACCTTTCAGGCGCAGGCAAAGGGTTCGGGGGCGGACTTTGAGACCTGGCTCGCAGAAGGCGTCTGGCCGAATACAGAATACCCGGAAGCGCGCCTCGCCGCGCCTGCGCTCCTGGCTGTGCTGAGCCAGCAGCCGGTCGCGCCCGAAGTTCCCGCGGTGTCAGCCCAGGCGCTGGAGGTTCGGCTGGTGCCGAGCCTGCACACGTGGGATGGCCGCTTTGCGAACAACGGGTGGATGCAGGAAGTGCCGGACCCGATGACGCGCCTTTCCTGGGATAACGCGATCCTCGTGAGCCCGAAACTGGGCCGCGAGCTTGGGATCATACCGGAGCCGGGTTTCCTTGTGGAGAAGCAGCAGCTCCACGCGCCGATGGCGCAGTCCGAAAAGAACCATGAGCTTGCAAAGGTGGGCGAGCTTTCCGTCAACGGCCGCACCGTCCGTGGCCCGCTGAGCGTGATGCCGGGGCTGCCGGACTACACGGTGGTGATCGCACTCGGCTATGGCCGGGCGACCGTGGGGCGGGTAGGGGAGGGCGCTGGCTTCTCGGCTTACCCCCTGCGCACGTCGGCTTCGACCGCGTTTGCCACGGGAGCGAAGTTGCGCCTTACCGGCGGAACCTTCGCGCTCGCGAACACGCAGATGCACTGGTCGATGGAAGGCCGGGATATCGTGCGCGAGGCGAATGTTGACGATTACCAGAAGCACCCGGATTTCGCGAAAAAGATGGGTGTGGAGAGCCATTCGCCGCCCATTTACGGCGCGCAGCAGGGCTTGTCCATGGAGCAGAAGGCGCTGACCATCCCGCGCGGGAATTCCGCCTTCAAGACGCCCGATTTCGGTGCGCCGGCGCCGAACGTGGCCGTGTGGAACCAGCCGGGCGCCGCGGAGCAATGGGTGCCGCCCCAACAGTGGGGCATGAGCATCGACCTCAACACGTGCATCGGCTGCAACGCGTGCGTCGTCGCCTGCCAGAGCGAGAACAACGTGCCGATCGTCGGCAAAGACCAGGTGCTGCGCGGTCGCGAGATGCACTGGCTCCGCATCGACCGCTATTTTTCAAGCGCGTCGGAAGACACGCGGGATATTCCGGAGGACCCGCAAGTCGTCTTCCAGGCCATGCTGTGCCAGCACTGCGAGATCGCGCCGTGCGAGTATGTCTGCCCGGTGAACGCGACTGTCCACGACGAGATGGGCATCAACACGATGGCCTATAACCGGTGTGTGGGCACGCGCTACTGCGCGAACAACTGCCCCTATAAGGTCCGTCGCTTTAACTTCTTTGATTGGAACAAGCGCCAGCCCGGCCACTTCTACGAAGGCCCGCTGGGTCCGGACAACTACAAGCTGCCCTCGGGCGAGCTACCGAAGATGCAGCGCAATCCGGACGTCACCGTCCGCATGCGCGGCGTGATGGAGAAATGCACGTTCTGCGTCCAGCGCGTCGAGGAAGGCCGGATCAACCAGCGCGTCAAGGCGAAGGACTCGGGCAACGTCCACGTTCCGGACGGGACGATCAAGACGGCGTGCCAGCAGTCCTGCCCTGCGGGGGCCATCGTGTTCGGGGACATAACGGACACGACGAGCGAAGTTTACCGCATCAAGCAGTCGGACCGCGATTACTCGGTGCTCGGGTATTTGAACACGCGCCCGCGTGTGACGTACCTCGCCCGTCTGCGTAATCCGAACCCGGCCATGCCGGACTACACGGCCCAACCGCTCAGCCGCGCCGAGTATGACCGAAAGGCCGGTCACGGAGCCGCGCATGGCACGCAGGGCCAACCGACGCCGGAAGGCGGTCACGGTCCGGCTCACGCGCCCAACGGAACAAAACACTAGCTTAACGCGCAAACATGGCGATGTCCTCGCAAGAATCGGCGCTGCCGCGCCCGGCAGTCCTCGACAAGGTGAAGCCTGTGTCGATGCCGCGGCGCGTGCTCGTCGCAAACAACCGGTCCTTTCACTGGATAACGGAAAAGGTGTGCCGGATCGTCGAAGACCCGGCTCCGCGGTGGTGGTGGATCCTGTTCTTCCTGGCGCTCAGCATTGCGTCGTTCACGGGCATCGGCCTGGCCTATCAGGTGTCCACCGGCGTGGGGGTCTGGGGCCTGAACACGCCGGTGTTCTGGGGCTGGGCGATTGTGAACTTCGTGTTCTGGATCGGTATAGGCCACGCGGGCACGCTGATTTCCGCGATCTTGTGCCTGTTGCGGCAGAAGTGGCGCACGTCGATCAATCGAACGGCGGAGGCTATGACGATTTTCGCCGTGTGCTGCGCGGGTATCTTCCCGCTCTTCCACATCGGTCGTGTGTGGTTCGGGTGGTGGCTGTTCCCGCTGCCGAACTGGAACACCATCTGGCCGCAGTTCCGCAGCCCGCTGGAGTGGGACGTGTTTGCGGTGTCCACGTACTTCACGGTGTCGCTCCTGTTTTGGTACATGGGCATGGTGCCGGATCTCGCCACGCTGCGTGATCGCGCGAAGGCGGTCTGGCGGAAATACTTCTACGGCATCCTGTCGATGGGGTGGCGCAACTCGAACCGCCATTGGCGCAACTACGAAATGGCCTACCTGCTCCTGGCGGGCCTTTCGACCCCCCTGGTGCTTTCGGTGCACACGATCGTGTCGTTCGACTTCGCGGCGTCACAACTGCCAGGCTGGCACACGACGATTTTCCCGCCGTACTTCGTTGCTGGCGCGATCTTCTCGGGCTTCGGGATGGTGCTGACGCTCATGCTGCCGCTGCGGGCGGTGTACCGGCTGCACGACTTGATCACGCAGTACCACATCGACTGCATGTGCAAGATCACGTTGGCGACGGGTTCGATGGTGGGCTACGCGTACGCGATGGAGTTTTTCATCGCGTGGTATGGTGCCAACCCGTTTGAGGGCTTCGCTTTCATCAACCGCGCCTTCGGCCAGTACGCGTGGGCTTACTGGATCATGGTTAGCTGCAACGTAATCAGCCCGCAGCTTTTCTGGTTCAAGCGTGTGCGCGAGAACCCGGCGCTTGTGTGGGTCATCTCGATTTTCGTGAACATCGGCATGTGGTTTGAGCGTTTCGTGATCACCGTCACGTCGCTGGCGAACGACTTTTTGCCGTCGGCTTGGGGTTACTATTCGCCCACGGTGGTCGACATCTTCACCTTTTTCGGAACGTTCGGGTTCTTCTCGGTCCTGTTCCTGTTGTTCCTGAAGTTCCTGCCCCTTATGCCCATTGCCGAACTCAAGGCGGTGACGCCGCAGGCGAGTGCCCACGGGCACGGCGGTTCCCAAACAGAAGCCGGCCATGGGCCCAGCCGCGAAGGCCATCAACCCGCACACTAGGACGCGCGAACGATGCCTGACACGACCCCTCCCACCTTCGGCCTCATGGTCGCCTTCGACACCACACCGGCGTGCTACCAGGCCGCGGAAAAGGTGCGTGACGCCGGCTATACACGCTGGGATGTCTTCACGCCCTTCCCGGTGCACGGCATGGACGCTGCCATGGGCCTGACGCGCTCGAAAGTGCCGCGCCTGACGCTTCTCGGTGGCCTGACGGGCTTTTGCACGGGCCTGCTGATCACCTGGTATATGAACGCCTACGACTACCCGCTCATCGTCGGTGGCAAGCCGTACTGGAGCCCGATCTTCCCGTTCCCGGTCTTCTATGAGCTCACGATTCTCCTCGCCGCGTTCGGCACTTTCTTTGGCCAGTTCCTCACCAACTTCCTGCCGCAGCACTACCACCCCGTCTTCAACAACGAGCGGTTCTCGCGGGCGTCGGACGATACGTTCTTCATCGTGATTGAGACTGCGGACCCGAAGTTTGATCCCGAAAAAACCCGCGCTTTCCTCGAGACCCTCGGGGGCCGCGACATAACGCCTGTGGAAAAGTAACATGCGCTACTTTCTGCTGTTTCTTGCGCTCCTGATCGTAACGGTCGTTTCGATCGCCGGCTTCCGTGGCGCAAAAAGTGAAAAGCCGCCGCTGATGGTGTTCCCCGATATGGACTACCAGCCCCGGTACAACCCGCAGGCTTCAAACAACTTTTTCCAGGACGGTATGAACGACCGGCCTGTCCCCGGCGGCACCGTCCTGCGTGGTTACGGCTGGGACATGAAGCCGGTCTTCTCGGCGGACTTTGTCCATGCGCCCTCGCGCAATCCGGCCCTGTTTTCCGGCAAGGCTCCGGATGGCTCCTTTTACCGCGGCTACCCTGTTCCCGTGGACAACCGGTTGATGGCGCTGGGACGCGAGAAGTTCAACATCTACTGCGCGGTGTGCCACGGTGCGGTGGGGGACGGCAACGGGATCACCAAGCAGTATGGGATGTTGGCGACGCCCACCTACCATCAGGACCGCCTCCGCGTGATGCCTGAAGGCGAGATTTTCAACGTCATCACAAACGGCCGCAACACCATGAACCCGTATGGCGACAAGCTCCAGCCTGAGGAACGCTGGGCTGTGATCGCCTACCTGCGCGCGCTCCAGCTTTCGCAGAACGCGAAAGTAACGGACGTGCCGGCCGACCAACGTGCAAAGCTTGGGCTATGAGTTCATCCGCCGCCATTTCTGCCCCCTCTGACGCGATGGGCAACCACACGCGCTCAAAACTCGGGATTCTCGCGTTGGTCGTGGGGCTTATCGGGCTCGCGATCGGCACCTTCGGGCTTTTCCTGGGGCTTCAGCAGCACGACAACCGGCCGCTTTTCGGCTGGTTGCTCGGTTTTGGTTTCTGGTTCTCGATTGGCATCGGGATGATCTTCCTGGTGCAGATGTTCTACATCTTCGACGCCGGCTGGCCCATCACGATCCGCCGTCAGCTTGAGCACGCCCTTTCGGCCTTCCCGTGGCTGTTTCTCGCCCTCGTGCCGCTGGTGCTTACGGGCTGGGGCGTATTTGGGCAGGAAAACGCAGGCCTTTTGTGGAAGTGGCTCGATCCCCATGCCGTCAAGGCCGGGGGGCACGCGGTGGCGGAGGACCCGCTCTACCTGCACAAGCAAAGCTACCTGAACCGGGAATTTTTCACCGCCCGCGTGGCGCTCTACGCGCTGGTCTTTTGCGGCCTGTCGGCCCTGTTGCGCCGTTGCTCGTTCCGCATGGACACGGAGCCCGACACCCGCTGGGTCCTGCGTGCGCGGAAGATTTCGGCTGCCGGGATCATCCTGTGCGCCCTAGCGACGACCTTTGCCGCGTTCGATCTGTTCATGAGCCTCTCCTACGAGTGGTTCTCGACGATGTATGGCGTGTGGTTCTTCGCCACGTCTATCCGGGCGGGCCTTGCAGCGACGGTCATTCTGGGCCTGATCCTGGCTGCCCGCGGCCACCTTAAAGGGGGGCTGTTTGGCCGCCCGCACCTCTATATGCTCGGGTGCATGAGCCTGGCGTTCACGATCTTTTGGGCGTATATCAGCTTCTCCCAGTATTTCCTGATCTATAACGCGAACATCCCGGAGGAAACGTTCTGGTACAACATCCGCGAATTCGGGGCCGACGGCGTCTCTAAGAACTCATGGTGGTGGGTAAGCCTCTACGGGGTGATCCTGGGTTACTTCCTCATCCCGTTCCTGTACCTCCTTGGGTACCGGAACAAGGTCATCTCGGGCCGCATCCTGTTCATTAGCGCCTGGATTCTCGTTTTCCACATTGTTGACCTCTATTTCAACATCCTGCCCTCGCGTGTGCCGGACCCGATGGCGCCGATGGGGTTCCGGGTGACGGAATTCAGCGTCACGGTCTGGGACCTTGCGTCGATTGTGGGGCTTGGAGGCCTCTGCGTGTGGGCGTTCCTGCGCAGCGTGCCCAAGGCCCAGCCCATACCGATTCACGACCCCCGCATTCTGGAGAGCATCCATTACCATGAGTAACGAGCATGAGGCCCATGACGCGCCGGAACCAAAGGCGCGGAACCTTACGATCAGCGTCCTCGCCACGCTCGCGTGCATGGGCCTGTTCCTGGTGATCCTGGTGATCGCTTACCTCCCGAACCGCCCTGCGCCGGTGGATCGGGCCACGATACAGAAGCGTCTGGACGTGCTGAAGGAGTTGCGTGCGAAGGAAGACGAAGCGGCCACGACGTACGCTTGGGTGGACCAGAAGGCCGGCACGGTGCGCATACCGGTCGAGGTGGCCATGAACCTGATTGTCGCCCGCCAAGGCATGGCAGCGGACACGAGCGAGCCGCAACGTGCGCCCGCGCCGTAGGCGCCTTCCTCCATGGAAACCTGGAACCTGTATCTCATTATCATTTTTGGCCTGGGCGTGTTGTTTTTCGTCTCGGTGGTCGCCGCCTTCGTTTGGGCGCAGCGCACGGGGCAGTTCAGAAACCTCGACCGCGGGGCGATGAGCGTGTTTTCTGAAGACGAACCCGCAGGGAGCCAGATTGATTTCTTTCCTGGCCGTAAGAAACAGAAGCCCGCGAACCCAACCGGCGGCACAACGTAATTTGCATGAGCGCCCAGGCCTCAGCCTCCATTGACCCTCAAGCCGCAACCGTCTCTCGGGAACGGGTGCAGCTCTTTCAAATCGACCGCAGCTTGCGGGGGCCTGCCCTGCTGTTTCTGGCGTCGGGCATCCTGTGGCTCCTGGTGGGGTCGCTGCTGGCGATGATCGCGTCGATCAAGCTGCACAACCCCAATTTCCTCGGAGCACACGAGTGGCTGACTTTCGGGCGCGTGCGCTCGGCGCACCTCAATGCCGTCGCCTATGGCTGGGGGAACAACGCGATTTTCGCCGTCGGTTTGTGGATCATGGCGCGCCTGTGCCGGGCCCCGGTCAGGCATGGTGGCATCCTGTATTTTGCCGGCCTGTTCTATAATGCGGGTCTTACGTGGGGCGTGCTGGGCATACTCGACGGCGGCCTGACGTCCGTTGAGTGGCTGGAAATGCCGCCCCAGGTTGCGCCGGTCCTTGCGCTGTCTTACGCCCTGGTGGGGGCGTGGGCGGTGGTCACGTTCCAGCATCGTCAGGCCGGCCACGTCTACGTTTCCCAGTGGTATATCCTTGGCGCGGTGTTCTGGTTTCCGTGGCTCTACACGGTGGCGCAGATGATGATCCTGTGGGAACCTGCGCGCGGTACGGTGCAGGCGATCACGAACTGGTGGTTTGCGCACAACGTTCTGGGCCTGTGGCTGACGCCGATGGCGCTGGCCGCCGCGTATTATTTCATCCCGAAGGTGCTCGGGCGGCCGATCTACAGCTACTACCTGTCGCTTCTCGGGTTCTGGACGCTTGCGCTGTTCTACAATTGGGCGGGGGTGCATCACCTGATTGGCGGCCCCATACCGATCTGGCTGCAGGCTGCGGGCACGGTTGCCAGCGTGATGATGGTGGTGCCGGTGGTAATCACCGCGATCAACCATCACATGACGGTGGTGGGGAGTTTCAAGGCGGTGTGGGCAAGCCCGACCCTGCGTTTCATCGTTTTTGGCGCGATGAACTACACGGTCGTCAGCCTGGCCGGGTCTGCGATGGCGTTGCCTGAGGTAAACGTGATCACGCACTTCACGCAGTTCACGGTCGCGCATGCGCACCATGGCGCCTACGCCTTCTTCACGATGATCATGTTCGGCAGCATCTACTTCATGATGCCCCGGCTGCTCTTGCGCGAATGGCCGTCCGCGGCGCTCATCCGTATCCATTTTTACGGTACAGCTGTGGGCATCATGATCTATATGATCGGGCTCCATGCGGGAGGCTGGCAGCAGGGGCTGGAGCTGAATAACCCTGAAGTGCCTTTCCTGACGATTGTGCAGAACCTCGTCCCGTGGCTGGTGAGCCGCTCCGTGGGCGGCGCGATGATGGGCATCGGCCATCTCGCCTTTGCGATCAATTTCTTCTGGATGCTCCTATCAAAGAAGAGTGTGGAAGGGCGGACCGGGCCCACGCTGTTTTCAACGAACCTTTCAGGAGGTGCGGCATGAAGAACCTGCCCCTCATCTTTTTCGGCATCTTCTTTACGATCGCCCTGTCCTGGACGGGGCTGGTGCTGAGCAGTCAGATCCAATACGGCAATTTACAGCCCGCCGCGCTGTCCGAGGGCGAACAGGCCTATCCGAGGCCCATACCCGGGGTGGCCGCCCAGGGGCGGGCCGTGTATATCTCGGAAGGTTGCGTCTACTGTCATTCACAGCAGGTGCGTCGGAAGGGGTTCGGAGCGGATTTCGAGCGCGGGTGGGGCGACCGCAACACGGTGCCGCGTGATTACATCCTGCAGGACCGCGTGCTGCTTGGCACGTCCCGCACGGGACCGGATCTCACCAACGTGGGGCAGCGCCTCTCGACGCCTGACTGGCATCTCCTGCACCTTTACGATCCACAGATCACGAGCAAAGGCTCGATCATGCCGCCGTTTGCCTATTTGTTCGAAACGCGGAAGGTCCGCGACATTTCGTCTCCGGAAGCATTGCGATTTCCCCCCGATTACAAGAAGGGACCGCCTGCTGGGTTTGAGGTGGTGCCGACGGACCGGGCCCGCGCCCTCGTTGCCTACCTGCTGAGCCTGCGGCTGGACTACGAACTGCCGGAGTCGAAGTTCGCCCAGCCCTAAATTTAGCCCCTCCGAATTTCCCCGAGTTGCGCGCAAATGAGCGAAGAGCCTCAACAACCAGCCACTGGCGGGCCGTCTGACACGAGCCGCACCCCGCTGCGTCCGACCGCTGAACCCGCAGGGTTTGCCGATGACGCCATGCAGGCCACGCACACGCAGCTCATGCGCGAGAAGGAGGAGCCGCGGGAGGGGTTTGCGCCTACGCCCATCTTCCTCATTTTCCTTTTTGCGGGCCTGATGTTCTGGGGCGGGATTTATTTCGCGAACCACTCCGGCGACTTCAATCCGGCGATTACAGACCCGCGTTGGAAGCCGGGCCAAGGAGAAGCCGGGGCGGCAACGGCTGTTGCTTTCGATCCCGTGAAGCATGGGGAGCGCATTTTCAAAAACAATTGCGCACAATGCCATCAGCTTACGGGCCAGGGGCTCCCCGGGACATATCCGCCGCTCGTGGATTCCGAGTGGGTGAAGGGGTCCGAAGAACGCTTTATCAAGATTCTGCTGGCAGGCCTATCCGGCCCAATAACGGTAAAGGGCGGTGAGTATAACGGGAGCATGCCTTCATTCTCGGCCCTCAAGGACAGGGATATCGCAGGTGTGGCGTCCTATGTTCGGGCAACGTGGAACGGTGGAGAGCCTGTTGGCGAAGAAAAGGTGGCGGCATTGCGGAAGGCGTCGAACCGCAGCACGCCGTGGACGGCTCCGGAGCTCTTAAAAGAGCACCCGCTGCAATAGCAGCCTCGTGGTTTCCACTTCGCTTCGGTCATCCGGCGTCCCTATGGAGGAATGCGCAATCTAAAAGTATGCTTCGGGAAACCCTCTTACCCGAATGAGCATACCCAAACTCGATGGCATTTCTGTAACCCTAGCAACCGCCTTTGGATTCCTTTTCAGCGCCACACTGGCGCATGCAGCCATCCGGGCAAACCTGCCGTCCGGCCTGGATCCCACCCAGTATGCGGGCGCGTTTCTTGAGGCCGAGGCCAGTTCATCCGCAGCGAACCAGTATTCAAGCGTTGGATACGCCTTTGCCACGGCAACGTACACGGGCACAAGCGGCGACTTCGCGAATTTCCACTATTTCCAGGATCCGGGCGCTGGGCATGTTACCAATGCCGCGTTGACGTGGAACCTCAGCAGCCTCGGGCTCTCAGCTGGCGCCTATACCGTTTATCTGGCTGTTTCGGCGACCACGTCGCCGAGCACGACGGCGCTCATGAACTACCAGATAGAGACGGGTATTCCGTCGAATCTTCAGGTTGTGCAAGGCCCGTACGGCGCTGGCAGCCTCCCGAGCCTCGGCGATGCCTGGAACGGGTCGGGCGACTCGACGACCTCGTGGTGGTCGAACCGTGGCAGCATCAACCTTGCTCCGGGGGACACGCGCCTGAAGCTCACCTTTCTCGAGGCCTACAGCTCCACGCTTCGCGTAGACGCCCTCTACCTTCAAGGCTCACCGGTGCCTGAACCCTCCACCTATGCCGCCGCTTTCGGCGTTCTCAGCCTTGGCGCGGCTTTGCTCGGGCGACGGCGGCGCGGGGCCTGAGCGCCTCGGATTTTAGGCGTTATCGCCTATTTTTGGGAGCGACAGCTTGAAGCGCATCGCCAGAAGGCGGATCAGGATGACGGTTGTCACGCCCAGCGCGACGGCAGTGCCTTCGGGGGCGCCGATCTCGCGGATACACAGGTAGAGTGCGCCGCCTGCGAAGGCGGCCAGGGCGTAGATCTCTTCCCTGAAAACAAACGGGATTTCGGCGCGCAGGACGTCGCGGAGTATGCCGCCGAATATGCCGGTGGTCACGCCCATGAGCAGGCTTGGCCACGCGGGCAGCCCTTTTCCGAGGGACACGGCAATGCCGATGATTGTGACGACACCGAGGCCGAGGGCGTCCAACACGCGAATGGGTTGTTCGAGCTTCTTCCAGTATCGGCGCGTGACGATCGTGAGGACCGTTGCGGCCACGCAGATCAGGACGTAGCGCGGGTCTCTCAGGAACGGCACAGGGAAGTCGCCGATGAGAACGGAGCGCGTCGTGCCGCCACCGACGGCCGTTACGCTGGCGAGGACGAACATGCCGAAGGGATCCATGCCCTTGCGTGCGGCTGCGAGCGCGCCGCTCATGCCGAACACTAGCACGCCCATGAGGTCGCTGTATTGGAGAAAGGTGGCCAGTTCCTGCGGATTCATTGGCGGCGCTTGCACCTGTCAGAATGTTCCGGTTACCGGCCGAAGCAAGCGGCCTGAAGGGGGCTGTCCGTGCGCGGCAACCGGCGTAACGGGGTCACTTGGGCAGGGTGCTCACGAGCGGGCAGGGGAGCAGGGGATGGGGTTGCACGTGGGCAGCCACGTTGAACACGGACTGGATATTTCCGGGGGTCAATGTTTCCCAAGGGGACCCGGCTGCCGCGACGACGCCCCTGTGCAGCATGAGGATGCGATCTGCGTAGGCGGCAGCGAGATTGAGGTCGTGCAGTATGGCGAACACGGCGGCGCCCTTCCCCGCAAGCGTGCGTGCGAGCGCGAGCGTGGCGTGCTGGTGTGCGAGGTCGAGGCTCGAGGTCGGTTCGTCCAAAAAGAGGCAGCGCACGGGGCCGCAGGGCTCCCAGATCTGTGCGAGGACGCGGGCGAGCTGCACGCGTTGCTTCTCGCCGCCCGAGAGGGTGGGGTAGAGGCGGTCCGAGAACCCCGTCATATCTACCGCAGCCAAGGCTTCCCGCACGATCTCGCCATCCCTCGCCGTTTCCGCGCCTTGCAGGTGCGGCATACGGCCCAGCATCACTACCTCGTGCACGCGGAAGTCGAACTGGAGTGTCGATTCCTGCGGGAGTACGCCGCGCACGCGGGATAACTCGGCTTGCGGCCAGTCCCCAAGCGGCTTGCCGGCCACGAGCACCGAGCCGCTTTCAGGGCGAATTTCGCCCGTCAGGATCTTCAGAAGCGTGGACTTGCCCGCGCCGTTTGGACCCACGAGGACGGTGAGCGCCCCCTTGGGGAGCTCGAAGGAGAGCGCGTCGAGGATCGGCTTGTCACCCCGTTTCCAGCGGAAGACGAGCTCCTGGGCCTGAAGGGCCGTTGGGCTTGAGCAGGGCTCTTTCACGCTGCCACCCCTTTCCGCGAAAGGTGAAGGAGACCGAGGAAGAACGGGGCGCCAAAGAGGGCGGTCACGATGCCCACGGGAAGCTCGGCAGGGGCGACGACCGTCCGCGCAAACACGTCGGCGACGACAAGCAGCATGCCGCCGAGCAAGGCTGAGGCGGGAAACAGGTAGCGGTGATCGGGGCCGATAACGAGGCGGACGAGGTGGGGCACCACGAGGCCCACAAAGCTGATGATGCCACAGGCCGCGACGGAAGCGCCCACCAGCGCGGCGCCGAGGAAGACCACGAGCAGGCGCGTGCGCTCCAGGTTCACCCCGAGGTGGTGGGCCTCGGCTTCGCCGAGGAGCAGGGCGTTGAGAGGCCGGGCCAGGCGCATGAAGAGGACGGATGGAACCAGCGCGACCAGGGCGACCGCGCCAAGGAGCTGCCACGTTGCCCCGGCCAGGCTTCCGAGCGACCAGAAGGCGAAGTCCCTCAACTGGGCATTGGTTGAAAGGTACGTCATGAAGCCGATGAAGGCGCCCGCGAGCGCGTTCACGGCGATACCCGTTAGAAGCAGCGTGGTGACGGGTGTCCGCCCCTCGACTTTTGAGATGCGGTGGACAAGCGCGGTCGTGGCCAAGCCTCCCGTAAAGGCAGCAACCGGCAACCAGAAGGGGCCGAAGAACGCGGCGAGGCCGGCCAACGGGATCTGGAGAACCGCGGCGGTTACGGCGCCCATTGCGGCCCCGGCGGACACGCCGATGAGGCTCGGGTCGGCAAGCGGGTTTCTAAACAGGCCTTGCATGCCGGCTCCCGCGAGGGCAAGTGCCGCGCCAGCCAGCGCAGCCATGAGCACCCGTGGCATGCGCAGGTCCACGAGGATTACTTCATGCGCCGGGTCTATGCCAGAGGCGAGGTTGCCGCTTGCTCCAACGGTCGTCCCGCCTCCTGCTTCCAATATGCCCACACGGCTCCCCAGGATGCGCAGGGCTTCATCGAGAGGTATGCGCACGGAACCAATGCCGGCGGAGCCAAGGACTAGGCCAATGAGGCACAAGGCCAATGCCACCACGACGCAGCGCTTCCACGGGGGGCTAGAGAAACGCATGGGCAACAAAAACGCGTCACCGACAGAAAGCCAGCGACGCGAGTAAGGAAAACAACCTCACCTCCGGGCTTTACCGGCGGGGGCCGTAGCTACGGATCGGCGCGTTGCGGGCCACGGTGGCGTTGCGCAGGCGGTACGTAATGCGCGCCTTGTTCAGGTCGTAAGGGCTCATCTCCATCTTCACCATGTCTCCCACGGTGATCTTGATGAAGTTCTTGCGCAGTTTGCCCGAAATATGGGCAAGCACCTGATGCTTGTTCGGCAGCTCCACCCGGAACATCGTCCCCGGCAGCACTGCTACGATCTTACCTTCTACTTCTATCGCGTCGTCCGGCATACCAAAAATATCTAACTCGTCCTTTCTATGACTTTTAACGGAAAGTAGACAAGTCGCCCCAAAAGGCAGGGGAGTCAAGGTTTATTCCCTCCGGCGACGGTTACAAGGGTCAGGCGCGCCTGAGCCCGCGATCCGGCCCGCCTCAATTCTTAGCACGCGGTTGATTGCCTGAGGCAGGTCTTCCGGATGGTGAGTGACGACCAGAAGGTGCAGGTGTTTGCGCGAGGCAAGAGCGTCGAGGTGCCGGGAGAACGCCAGGCGAGCGGCGGGCGCCAGCCCGTCAAAAGGCTCATCGAGCAGGAGGAGACGGGGCTCGGCGATGAGTGCGCGTGCAAGGAGGACGAGTCTCGCCTGCCCGTAGGAGAGCGTCTGCAAGGTGCGTCCCTCGAGATCGCCCAGGCTGAGCGCTTCAAGCTGCGCCCTTGCGCGCAGGAGTGCCTGGCCCCGAGGCATCGGGAGATCATTGAGCTTTGCGGAGAGCCCGGAGGCGACGACCGCTTCAACGCGGTCGTTCGCGCGGTATCGGATCTGGATGTCCGGGCTAACCATGCTCACAAGCTTACGCAGGCGTGGCATTGGCAGTTCGCGAAGCGTCTTCCCGAAACGCAGGACTTTGCCGCCCCGCGCCGCGTGCAGCTCGCCGTAGAGCAGCCGGAGAAGCGTGGACTTACCGGCGCCGCTGGGCCCGGACACCGCCCAGTGTTCACCTTCGAGGAAATCCCAGTTGATGTCGCGCAGCAGGGGAGGGGAGCCTTCAAGGTCCGGCGAAAACACCGAGACGTTGCGCAGGGTGATGATTGAGGCGCCTTGGGATGCCGCGTCCGAGCGTGTGCGCAGCGCCCCGGTTTCCCGGCACTCCCTGTCCGGTTTAAAGCATGCGCCATTTGGGGCCTGTGGCTGGGCGGGGTGGCGCTCGAACGTCTTACCGGCTTCCAGACGTAAGTGGTGCGTCATGCCAGCCGGGCACTCCTCCTCGGGACGGTGAGTGGCGAGGCAAAGGGCGAGGGATGGTGTTTCCCGCAGAAGCGCGCTCAGTGCCCCCAGAGCGGCTCCGCGGTTTGCGGCGTCGAGGCCCTGAAGGGGCTCGTCGAGGACGAGCAGCAGGGGCGGCTTTAGAAAGGCGCGGGCCAGGAGGGCGCGCCGCTGTTCGCCGTGAGAAAGCCTTTCGAATCGGAGTCCAAGGACGCCTGTCAGTCCAAACCCCTCAGCAAGGGCGGCGACGCGTGCCCGCATTTGGGACGTCACGCGTCGCGGCGGAAAATCCCCGCCTGCCCAACCGCTGAGAATGACGTCACCCGCCGGCAAGCCGTGGGCGCAACGCACGCGCCGCTGGTGGTCCTCGGGGGATACCCAGGTCAGGTTGGGGCGAAGCTCGAGTGGGCTTTCCGTTGGGGAACTTCCGGGCAGGCAGAACTGGCGCAGGCCGCAACCGGCGTCAGGCCAAAGCAAGCCCGCCGCGACCTTCAACAACGTGCTTTTGCCGGCGCCATTGCCGCCCGTTATGCTCCAGCGTTCGCCAGGGCGGACGTTCCAGGACACGCGCTCCAGCACGAGCCTTCCCGCAAGGTGTACGCACACGTCTTCCAGCGCGACAAGTGGCGCCTCCGGGATAACGTTCTCGTGCGGTTGAGGCATAGGATGAAAGACCAATAAAGCGTGGGCTGAAACGGGTCGAACCTGAAGCGGGCGTGGGCGGTGCTTGCCGGGGCGCTTCCTTGCGACACACTGTGGTTTCATGCGCGACCTTCGCATTGGCTTCATTGGAGCGGGCAACAACACGTGTGTCCGGCACCTCCCGGGTTTTCAGCGGCTCCCTGGCGTCCGGCTCGAAACTGTCTGCAATAGCACGGCGGAGTCATCCGCGCGCGTCGCGCGGGAATTTGGGATCAAGCGCACGGCTCCGGACTGGTGTGCTGTCGTGGAAGACCCGGAGGTGGACGCTGTGTGCATCGGCACGCCGCCCTTCCTGCACGCCGAAGCTACGATTGCGGCGCTGCGCGCAGGCAAGCATGTGCTCACGGAGGCCCGCATGGCGGCAAACCTCGTTGAGGCCGAGGCGATGCTTGAGGAGGCCCGGAGGCGCCCCCACCTGGTCGCCCAGATCGTTCCGGCGCCGTTCTCGCTGGACTTTGACGAGAGCGTCCGGGAGGTCTTGGCATCGGGCGCTCTGGGGGACCTGCGTGAGGTCTTTGTCGTCCACACGGAGGGCAGCGGGGCCAATGCGGCCGCGCCGTTGTCTTTCCGCCACGTGCGCGCGCAGAGCGGGGTGAACACCCTCGCGTTCGGCATTTTCCATGAGATCGTCCTGCGCTGGCTCGATCAGGATCCCCTTCTCGTGGCCGCGGATGCCGCCCGGTTCACGCCTGTACGTGCGGACCGTTTTGGGAAACTCGTGGCACCTGACATCCCGGAGACTCTGACGGTGTTGGCCCGCCTCCCGTTGGGAGCCCGAGTGGTGTACCATTTCAGCGCACTGGAGGCCGGCGGCGGGCGTAGCGAGATACGGCTAAATGGCTCGCGCGGCTGCCTGCGCTTCGATGTCGCGAAAGGCCAGCTCTTTATCTCCGACAACGCCAGCGGAATGACACGCGAAGTGGTGCCGGCGGAGCTGCGTGGCTGGCGGGTGGAGGCGGATTTTATCGACAGCATACGCACCGGGGCTCCGGTACGCCTTACGCCCTTTAGCGAGGGCGTGCGCTACATGCGCTTTACGCAACAGGTCTGGGATTCTTGGAACGCCCACCATCCCCTTTCCCAACCGGAGGATTCGGCAGCCTTGTAACCTTCAGGTGCCGGCGTGTGCCCCGTGTGCGGCTCAATACGGAGCTCGTATGCAAAAAAAAGCCCGGACAAGCGTCCGGGCTTTTTTGGGAAACAGAGTTTCCGAAGGCTTTACGCCTCGATGGAGACCATGCGGTGTTCCGCGTCCCAACGGACGATGCCGTCCTTGAGCGCGAAGAGCGTGAAGTCACGCCCCATGCCAACATTGTCGCCGGCGCGCATCTTGGTGCCGCGCTGACGCAGGAGGATCGTGCCGGAGAGCACAGACTCCCCACCATAGCGCTTCACGCCGAGGCGCTGTGCGTGGCTGTCACGCCCGTTGCGAGATGTTCCCTGACCTTTCTTGTGTGCCATGACCGAAGCTTATTTCTAGATTCGCCTTAGGCGCTGATGGACTCGATCTTGATGACCGACAGTTCCTGCCGGTGACCGCGACGACGCTGGTAGCCCTTGCGGACCTTCTTCTTGAAGATGACAACCTTCTGGCCGCGCTTGTTTTCGAGCACTTTGGCCTTTACGGAAGCACCCGAAACCGTCGGGGTACCAATGCGGGCAGCCGCGCCTTCGCCGACCATGAGCACATCCTTGATGTCCAACACGTCGCCCTCGTTGCTGTTCGGGAAACGGTTGACAATGAGGATATCGCCTTCCTGGACGGTAAACTGTCTGCCCTGTGTCTTGATCGTCGCTTTCATCTCGGAAAAGAGGTTCACTAAAAAGCCTCCCAAAAATTTATCAAGGCCTTTTTTGGCCTTTTTGCTGCTTTATACGCCTGCGGGCGCACCGAGGGTTACTTTGAAGCGGCTCGAAGACCGGAGACCCACGGCGAAGCTGTGTCGCCCCGCCGTGGGCCCCAGTAGAACGAGGCTCTGGTGGGGCTAGCGCGACAGGCAGGACTGGAGGTCCGTTGCCACGTCGGTGATCGGTTGGAGGTTAAACTTGTCCTTCAGGATTTGCGCGATCGCGGGGGTGGCGAAGGCGGGCAGGGTGGGCCCAAGCCGGATGTTCTTCACCCCCAGATGCAGCAGAGTGAGGAGGACGGCCACGGCCTTTTGCTCATACCACGAAATATTAAGTGAGAGCGGAAGATCGTTTACGCCGCAGTTGAAGGTCTTGGCGAGTTCGATGGCGATCTTGATGGCGGAATACGCGTCGTTGCATTGGCCGCAGTCGAGCAGCCGCGGTATGCCGCCGATGGTCCCGAACTCGTTCCGGTTGAAGCGGAACTTGCCGCAGCCGAGCGTGAGGATGACGCAGTCCTTCGGCACTTGGTTTGTGAAATCGGTGTAATAGTTGCGTCCGGATTTTGCGCCATCGCATCCGCCGACGACGAAGAAGTGCCGGATCGCACCGGATTTCACCGCGTTGATCACCGTGTCCGCGACGCTAAGGACGGCGTTGTGACCGAAGCCGAGCGTAAGCGTCTTGCCGGGGCCGGTCTCCGTAAACCCGGTGCTGCGCTGTGCTGTCTTGATTACGGGAGCGAAGTTCCTGCCGGTCAGGTGGCGCACGCCGGGCCACGCCACGAGCCCGCTTGTGAAGATGCGCTGGAAATAGCTGTGCTTCGGGAGCTGGATGCAATTCGTGGTCATCAGGATCGCCCCGGGGAACCGATCGAAGTCGCGGGCCTGGTCCTGCCACGCGCCGCCGTAATGGCCGACGAGGTGCGGGTATTTTTTGAGGCCCGGGTAGCCGTGCGCGGGAAGCATTTCACCGTGGGTGTAAATGTTTATGCCCGTGCCTTCGGTTTGACGGAGCAGGGCCTCGAGGTCCGCGAGGTTGTGGCCGGAAACGAGGATGCAATGGCCGGGGACGGGATCGAGGCGCACTTGCGTGGGAACGGGATGGCCGAGCACCCGGGTGTGTCCGGCATCAAGGCGCTCGATGACCTTGAAGTTTGCCGCACCACAGCGCAGGCACAGGTCGAGAAGAGCGTCCGCGGAAGGTGCCTGGCCAGGCGCGAGTGCGTTAAGGGCCTCGAAGATGAACAAGGCCGCGTCGCCCATGTCCTCGTCCATATCGGTTGCATGCCACGCATACGCTGCCATGCCTTTGAGCCCGTAGGTCAGGAGCTCTTGCAGCGCGACAATGTCCGGGGACGCCTTCTCGAGACGCCCTTCAATGCCCACCGCCTCACCCTGCCGGATAAGGTCGTCCAGATCCGCCGAGGGCGTCCACCGCGTCGCGTGATTAATATCTTCGGGTGAGGGCGTCCCTGGCTTGCGGTGCCCGAGGTAGAGGCGGCGTGCCGTATCGAGGTGTTGGGCTGCCTGGAGGATCTGGTGATGCAGGCGGGCCGGATCGAAATTGACGTTGGTAACCGTGGTGAACAGGGCTTCGAGCGCAAAGAGCTCCAGCTCCCGGGACCGTGCGCCCGCCTGCGAGGCCGCATGCGCATACCCGGAGATGCCCTTCAACACGTGGAGGAGCAAGTCCTGCAAGGCTGCGGTTTCGGGATTTTTCCCGCACACGCCCATGGCGGTGCAGCCCGTGCGCTGGGCGGTTTGCTCACACTGGTAACAGAACATGGAACTCATTTTTTAGAATCGTAGGTGTTGACGGAGCCGTGGGCGGAGCGGCGGCCTGACATCCGGTTTTGCGCCCTGCGCCATCCAGAGAAGCGGGTTGGCGCTGCTTAATCAAGATTTACGAATCCGGAGTTCTTGATTCGGGTCAAAGAGAAACCCTTATTGTGCCGGTGTGCCGTGGCACCTGACCGGATTCCCGGTGTGTTTTTGCTTCTGCCCCAGGAGTTGACTGGGGCGCGGGTGCTTACTTCTTGGGCATCTGGCGGCGCACGGTCTTTCCGTCCGTCCATTTGCCTTCAATAGCTATTGTGCGTGCGAGTTCGCGGGGGCCTGTCACGCCCTGCTGCAACTGCGCGACGAGGAGCTCTACGGCGCAGCAGCCGATATGCGAATGAGAGTAATGGATGCCGGCCCAGTCCGCGACGTCCTCGGCCCAATTGCTGTGCACGACCCCTATGTCTTGCGGGACGCGGATGCCGGCCTTTTTGAGGATAGCGGGGATGCGGTTGCTGGTGACGACAATCACGTCGGGCTGGTGCTTCTCAATCCAGGGTACCAAATGTTCTTCCGCGGACTCCTCGATCAGGGGAGGCGGGGTGGGGGAAGGGAACAGGCGCTGCTGAAACCACGTGAATGCGGCGAGGTCCGTGCGCCCCGCCGTCCGGGAAATAAAGCTCGTGGTCCAGATACCGGGTCTGCGGTACCCGAGGTCAGCCAGGGTTTCGAGCGCAAGACGCATGCCTCCCACCATGTCGGGGACGACGCGGTCGAACCTGAGCGCTTTGCAGCCGTTGCCGATGAGCACGACCGAGAAGTCGCTGAGGTTCAGCTCGTCGAGGGCGGTGCCCTCCAGGTGCAGGGGGACGATCAGACCCCGGATATTCCTAGCCCTGAGCATCCGGGCAAGCACACGGGCGTCAGGCGCCCCCGGGCCTCGCAACGGGATTTGCGAGAGCTCATAGCCGAGTCGTTGGGCTGCGTCCTTCGCGCCCTGCCAATAACCGATGTGCCAAGGCTTTTTCCATTCCTGGGGCCCCCAGGTGTCGATCCAGCCTATATTGCAGGGGGCGCGCGTATTCGCCCCAGCCCGAATCTGCGTCATCAGCTCCACCAAGCGGGCGTCGGGTCGGTAACCGAGCGTTTCGGCGACGGCTTTCACCCGATCGCGTGTTTCGGGTGGTATTCCGGGACGGTTTCGCAGGGCCAGGCTGACGCTCGACTGGGAGACGCCCGCTTGCCTGGCGATCTCTTTCAATGTCACCTTGGCTTTCCGGGCGGGTTTGTCTGCGCTCATTTCAGGAGGATTCGGATGGTCCCACTTGTAAGGCTTTGGCGTGCGCAGCTCAACTCTTGAATGGGTCGCGGCTGTTTACGCGGTCGTCTGTTCACGTTTCCGCGTGGTGGATGGCTGCAGTGCGCATGTGGGGGCTGAAAACGGCGCTTGCCAACGGGTGCATGGGCTTTGAAAGGTGGGTCATGCTTCGGTTTGTTTCGATCCTGCTCCTGCTGTTATCAGGCATAGTTCCGTGCGCCGAGGCTGTGACCCGGCCTCCCGGTGTTGAGGGCGGGTTCTCCTCCCTCACCTCCGCGCAGATCGACGCGATCATCCAGCCCATCGTTTACCCCGTTGTTGGCCCGCAGGCCACGACAGGTTATGTGGGAATTTCCGCAGGCTTTCTCGATTCAAACGGGTGGACGTTCCGTGGGTACGGTTCGACGACGTATGGGGGCACAACCGCGCCCACGGTGGACACGGTGTTCGAGATCGGGTCCATCTCCAAGACGTTTACGGGCATCTTGTACGCCGATTCCGTGGCACGGGGCCTCTTGCCGAGCCCGGTGAGTGCGCCCGGGACGCTCGCCCAGCCCTACGTTCCGGCCGGGATCACGATGCCGAGCCGCGACGGGGCGCAGATCACGCTGCAAAACCTGCTCACGCATCACGCGGGACTGCCCCATGGGCCGCCTCCGCCTTATCCGCAGGAGCCCGCAACCACGCTGGCCGAGTGGGTAGGCGTGAACACGGCACCCGCAACGGTGGGAATTCCCCAGCTCACGACCATTCTTAACAACTACGCGCCGACAAACCCGGCAAACCCGCTTCCCTACAAGCCCGGAGAGTCGTTCCATTACTCCGACACCGGGGCCGGCCTCGCCGCGGTGATTGCAACGCAGGCGAACAACCAGACATACAGCAGCCTTCTGGCGTCGCGCATCACGGGCAAACTGGGCATGGACAGTACCGCCATCATAAACACGCCCGATATGCAGGCGCGCTACGCGGAGGGCTATGACCAGTTTGGCCCCTCGAAGCCGTTTATTCCCGCGTATAACCCGGCGATCCAGTGTACGGACGACGATTCAAGCATCTACACGGGGGCTGAAGCCATCCGTTCCTCGACGAACGACATGCTTCTGTATGCGGCCGCGAACGTGGGGCTCACAACCGTCGATCCGGAACTGCTTGCGGCTATCGAATTGTCGCGCCTTGCCCTCGCCGAGTCGGACGTCGGGCATATCGGCTTCTTCTGGTTCCTTTTCGATTCCCTTGGCGACGGCTCCGTTATCGGCCATAGCGGCGCGATGTCGGGCTATGCGTCGATCCTCCTGCTTTCGCCGCAGCACAAGAAGGCGGTCATCCTGATGGCGAACACGTTCGACGCGAACAACGGGATCGAACTCGCCGCGGCGCAGCTTATGCTCGCGATGATTCCCGAGCCCGCTGGTGCGCCCGTAGCTTGCGCTCTCGCTTCCGTGCTCCTGTGCCTTGGCCTGCGCCGCAGGTTGTTTTCAGGATCGGCGGGCTGATTTTCGCTTGAGCGGAGCGGGAGCCTGTTGCCGTGTGGTGGATCCCGGGTTCCAGGTCCCCTCAACCAGCGTGACGCGGGGTTCGCCAGGAAGTCCAAATTCGTTCCGGTGGAGCTTTCCCACCACCAGATCCACGGCGGAGCGCCCAATGCCTGCGGCGTTCAGGAGCACGCCCGAGCGTTCGGTCTCGCCCGGTTTCACAAACAGGCGTGCGTAGCCCATGTCTTGCGGGATGCGCCTGCCTGACGCCCGTATCCATTCCGGCAGCCGCGGATCCAAACCGAGCACGGCGTCGGGCTTGTGTCGTTTCAGCCAGCTAAGGAAGTCCTCTTTAACGAGTTCGTTTACCAGCAACGATGGTACCTTGCGGCGTGAGGGGAGCGCGTGTTGGTAAACCAGCAAGCCGGCAAGATAGTTGTTCTCCAGAAACCTTTCCGTGAACGTCGTTTCAACCATGCCGATGCGCCGATAACCGAGCGCCTCCAGGCGTCGAAGGGCGAGTAGGGCCGCGTGATAGTGGTTTTGGTCCACACGGTCCAGGACGGGGCTCGTCAGCGAAAAACCGATAGTTACGGCGGCCAGGCGGGACCAGGGCAACAATCCATCCTGTGCCCCTGTGGGAACGGGCGGGACGATGACGGCTTGTATGTTTCGGGTGATGAGGATGGTAGCGAGGCGGGCGGGACTCAAGTAATCCGGCCCAACCCAGAATTCCTCAATCTGGTAGCCGAGTTCATGGGCGCGCTCTCTTGCCGAGGCGAGTGTAAGGGGGGCGCTCGAGACGCCAGGGCGGCCAAGGGTGTCGATGAAAGCGATCGTAGGCCGATAGCCGCGCCGTGCCTGATGGCGGCCAAGGTATGACATGAGCCGGTTGATCTCGGCGTCTGGCCGGTAGCCAACCTTGGCGATCGCTTCGCGCACGCGGGCGGCAGTCTCCGGCAGGACCTTGGGGGAGTTGCGCAGCACGCGCGAAACGGTCATACGCGATACGCCCGCCTCGGCGGCAACTTCCGCCAGGGTAGGGGCAGAGTCGGGGGGATTGGGGTGCATCCGGTGCCCTAGCTAAAACATCCGAGCAACGTTTGGCGAGCCCAATGAGCGCGGTAACATGGAGGCTCACTTCACTCGGTCCTGATCTGTGGGAGAGTTTGGGGCCGTTCTCCCGTCTGGCCTGCGGGTAGGACTGGATGTGCACGGTAACATGTGTGGGCGTTCGTCCCGATCGCACGAACAGGATTTCATAGGAGCCGTTGCCCCGGCCCTGCTTCCCGTCCGCCCCTGGACGGTTTAACCGCGGCAACTACCCTGCATGAAGAACAGCCGATTCTTTACCCTGTTTCTGCTTCTAGGCGTCCTTGCTACCGTAAGCCTCTGGCTCGGGCAGGACTGGAAGTCCAAGACTCCGGCCTCGCGCACTGCGGAGGCGGCCCCTGATGCAAGACGGTCTTCGACCGCGAATGCAGCTCTGGCAAGTTTGCCGTCACACCTTGCGCCGCCTGCGTACGTCGCGGCCGAGCCTGCGCAGGTGAAAAGCCCGGGGCAGCCGGCGCCTGAGCCGTCGCTTGTGCCGCTGGCACCATCCGCGCTCGCCAAGGTCACGCCTCCGGCACGCTGGCCCGGCGCGACGGTCATCGATCGCGGTGAAAGCCGTCGCGGCCCGGGAGGCGAATTTCGTCGCGTCACCCTGATCCAGCCTGCCTCGCTTCCTTATCCCGTCCGCATAGAGGAGACCCTGCGCCCCGTAAAAGGCTCGTCAGCAGGCGCCGTGGCGGGCGATGAGGTTGTCCGCACGCGCGAAATGCTGGCGGACCGCATCCTCGTGAATCTTGGTCCCGAAGCGACCGCGGCGGATGCGGCCAACCTCGCGCTGAGGCTGGGTGGCAGCGTCGACAAACGCGTGAGCACGCTTGGCGGTGTACCGGCTCAGGCTCCCTGCGGCAACCCTCTCCGCCGCGCCCGAGGCCGTGGAACAGCTCGCAAACCTTGCGAAAGCAACGCCGTCGCTTCTTCGCCGCGTCGAGCCCGACTACGTGGTGCATACTTTTGCCGTTCCCAACGACCCCCTTTACGCCGACGGCTCCTTGTGGGGCCTGCACAATACCGGTCAAGACGGAGGAACCGCGGATGCCGATATCGACGCGCCCGAAGGCTGGGACATCCAGCGCACCGCAGACAGCGTCGTGGTAGGCATCATTGACACCGGCGTACGCCACACCCACGAGGACCTTGCCGGGAACATGTGGACCAATCCCGGCGAGACCGGCCTCGACTCCCTTGGCCGCGACAAACGCACGAATGGCGTCGATGACGATGGAAACGGCTACGTGGACGACGTGCACGGCATCAACGCCATAAGCGGCGCGGGAGATCCGATGGACGACAATGGCCACGGCACCCATGTGGCAGGCACGATCGGTGCCCGCGGCGACAACGGCCTCGGCAGTGTGGGCGTCGCCTGGACGGTGCGGCTGATGGGCCTGAAGTTCCTTGCGGCAGAGGGTGGGGGCGCCATCTCGGATGCTCTGGAGTGCCTGGATTACGCCCGGCTTCAGGGAGCTCGCATTACCAGCAACTCCTGGGGCGGCGGTGATCCGTCCGAGGTTTTCTACGACAGCCTGATCGCGGCGCGTGACGCTGATATTCTCTTCATTGTCGCTGCGGGCAATTCGGCCTCCAACAACGACGACAGCCCGGTTTATCCGTCTTCCTACGCCGCGGAAAACGTCCTTTCCGTCGCCTCAATGAACCGTCTTGAAGGCCTGTCAAGCTTCTCGAACTACGGCTTTGCGTCCGTCCATGTGGCTGCTCCAGGCAGTGGGATCGTTTCGTGTTACAAGGACACAGACTCGACCTATCAGCTCCTAAATGGCACGAGCATGGCTACGCCGCATGTTTCGGGCTTGGCAGCGCTGCTGCGCGAGCGTTTTCCGAGCGACAACTACCGCCAGATCATCAACCGAATCCATCGCTCGGTCGATGTGGCGCCGGCCTATCTCGGCAAAGTTCAGACGAACGGTCGCGTAAATGTCAGCAAGGCGTTACTGACGACCAAGAACACGCCCGCCAATGACGACTTTGCGGAACCCCTTGGCATCACCGGAGAGCGCGCGGTGCTCTTTACTTATAACCAGGGTTCGACCGTGGAAGCCGGAGAACCTGCTCACGCCGGTGTCGAACCGGCCCGCACGCTTTGGTTTTCCTACACGGCTCCGTTTACCGGGGCGTTTGTCATCACGACCAACGGCAGCGAACTCGAAAGCGGTGGCGCACTCGATACCAGCCTCGCCGTGTATACGGGAACCACCCTGGAGGCGCTCACGCCGGTGGCCGCAAACGATGACGATGGAAGCAAGCTGACCAGCCGCGTGCGCTTCAACGTCACCCAAGGCGTGACCTATCGCATCGCCGTCGGCACGAAGGCGGGGGTCCTGGGCGGGCTCCTCCTGAGCTTCGCGCGCCCCCCCGCGAACGACGATTTCGCCAGCGCCATCGCGCTTTCCGGCGACTCCGCGGCTTGGGATGGCTCAAGCCTGAACTCAAACCGCGAGTCCGGTGAACCCATCCACGCGGGCCATCCTGGCGGCGCATCCATCTGGTTCACTTGGACGGCCCCGCAATCCGCCGTTTATTCCATTGCCACGGTCGGCGGCACGTACTTCGATTCGCTTCTCGCGGTTTACACGGGCTCGTCAATTAATGCGCTCACGCTCGTTGCGGCGAACGACGATTACAACGCCTTTGCGTCCAGCCGTGTGACCTTTAGCGCCGTCGCCGGGGTGACGTATGTTATCGCCGTCGATGCGAAAGATGCTGTGGGCGGCACGCTTCGCCTGACTATTGGCCGCCCGCCGCTCAACGATAATTTCGCGGACGCGGTCACAATTACCGGCCCGTTGCCTGCGGTCGTCTTCGGGCGCAATTTCGGTGCCACAATCGAACCCGGTGAGCCCATCCACACCACGCGTGAGGACGTGCCAGCTTCCAACTCGGTCTGGTGGAAGTGGACCGCGCCGCAATCGCAGTCGTACCAGCTGTCCCTCGACGGTTCGAACTTTGACTCGGTTCTCGCCGTTTACACGGGCTCTGCCGTAAACGCACTGACGAAGATCGGTGCGAACGACGATTTCATTGGCCCCCTCAGCTTCCTCACTTTCACCGCTGTTGCAGGCGAGACCTACTATATTGCCGTGGACGGCTTCAGTGGTCAGGCGGGCAATATCGAGCTGCGTGTCCTCCCGCCACCTGTGGCGATGACAAACGACTACTTCGCGGACCGCATCAAACTTTACGGTGCGTCTATTTCCACGGAGGGAAGCAACATCGGCGCCCAGCATGAATACCCGACCGAAACGATCGGCGCTTTCACGCCATACCCTTCGATTCTCGAAAACCGCACCGTTTGGTGGCAATGGACGGCACCTGCTGATGGTCCCGTAACCATTGATACGCGCAACAGCTCGTTTGACACCGCCCTTTTCGTATATTCCGGCAACGCCCTCAACGCCCTCACTGCGCTCGTCTGGAACGACGACATCGGCAGTGAGAACAGCACCTATTACCGTCAATCCCAATTGACCTTCACGGCCACCCGGGGCACCCGGTATCAGATCATGGTTATGGGCTTTGACTGGACCCATTTCGGCTCGATCCTGCTGCACATCAACCAGACGGTGACGAACCAGCCGCCCCGCATCCTCACCGCAGGTCTCTCCGCCACCGGCGAATCTTTTGCCGACGAGAGCCTGACCGTAACGGGGCTGACGGCGACAGACGCGGAGGCTGATCCCGTTACCTACGCCTACCAGTGGCAGACTTCCAGCGACGGCGGTAATTCATGGACAGACCGTTCCGGTGCGACGTCGGCGAGCATCACGCCCGGCGATGCCTATGCGGGGCTACATTGGCGCTGCCTCGTCACGCCCAAAGATGCCACGGGTGACGGCGAGCCCGTTGCCACGCCCGCGATCGCGGTGGGGCGGCGCCCCGTCTCCACCGCCGTCCTCGGTCAAGCATACAGTTACCAGCCTGGCCTCTCATTGCCGGCTCCTGCATCTGCGGGAGACCGCAAGGTCATGATCACGGAGATCAGTCAGGGTTCGGACGGACTTTCGGAATGGTTTGAGTTCCTGGTGCTCCGTCCGATGGACCTGCGCCGTTATTACTTCCAAACCAGCACGGGTGGCGCCATTGCCCTCACCAGCGACGCACTCTGGCAAAATATTCCCGCCGGCACACTGATCGTTTTCTACAACGCGGCGCACCGCGACCCGGCGCTGCCGCCCGATGATTTCGACGCGAGTGACGGACGCCTCGTCATACCCAGCGATGCGGGTGCCTATATCCGACAGGACCTTGGCAACGCGACCGCGTGGTTTTACGAAGCCTACCCGGGGCAGGGCTCCCTTTACCAAAGCGACGCCATCCGCATTACAGACTCGCGCTGGAATGCCAACGACATCGACTTCCCTTCGGTCGGCGGTCTGCTCGACGGCATCCAGTGGGGCTATTTTGGCAATACGGTGAACGCGGACAGCCCGAACGTGTATGTGACCGATGGCCTTGCTCCGAACCAAAGCCTAGCTTTTACCGGGGACTCCTCGGCGGTGGCGGAAAACGCCGCCGCTTGGCGACGGGCCACGGCCTCCGCGGCGGAGGTTACACCCGGGCAACCGAACACGCTCGAACAGTCCCGCTGGATCGCTGGCCTGCGCGACACCGCGGTGCGCTACCGCCTCGCAGCCACGAGTGGGCCTCTTCCTGCCGGATTGACCCTCGACACCGCCACAGGTCTGCTTTCCGGCACGCCTGTCGGCTTGGCCAGTCAGACTTCCTCGCTGGTAATCGAGCGGTACGATTCCACCCAGAGCGTACAGCGTGCGTTTACGCTGGCTGTGGTGGCGCCCGGTGTGAGCAACGCGACCGTGTATGAGCCTTTCAACTACACAACGGGCCAGTCCCTGGTTTCCAGCACGGCTACGGGCACGGGGCTGAACGGCACTTGGACAACCCCCAATTCGCTCGCCGCCAACGTAGTGGCGGGCAACCTGGAGGCGGGTGGCCTTCCTGCGGTTGGCGGGAAGTTCCAGACCACGGCCTCAGCCACAGCCGACCTCTACGTTCCTCTTTCCTCCGCGGCTAAGGCGGCGCTCAACCCGGCGGCCAACGGCTCACGGACGATCTGGCTATCCTTCGCCGCCCGCGTTCCGGCTATCGGTGGCCAGCCCGGGCTCCATCTTGCCCGGGATTCCGGTACCCCCATTGCGGGCGTGCGCCTCACCGACGCCTCCGGGCGCTTCGTGGCGATCCGCAACGGCGCGGTTACTGGCACGGGCACATTCAGCCCATCCAACGCCATCAGCGTGGGGACTGACTACTACGTGCTCGCCCGTTTTGTCGTCACCAACGCGAGCGGGACTGCCAGTGACGGGTGGGGCGGCGCTACGCCGGGCACGATTGCGGCTGACGTCTGGGTGTACCCGCTTGCTTCGCCTCCCACAGTCGAGCCCTCCGGTTCTGGCACAGCGAACTACGCGGCCCAGAGCGACGGTACCGGCACCCGTTACATCAACGGCCTCCTGTTGAAGGGTTCCAGTGCTGGCAGCGGGCTGATGATGGACGAGGTCCGCGTCGGCACGACGTTCGCCCAGGTCGCCCTGAACCCGGTGGACATTGCGCCAGGCAACCTCGTTGCGACCGTCGCCTCGTCCACGCAGATAAACCTCGCCTGGACGGACCTTGCCACCAATGAAACCGGCTACCGTGTTGAGCACAGCGCGGAAGGCTCAAGCTGGGCCACGTTGGCCACGCTCGCGCCCAACAGCACGGCTTTCAGCGACACGTCGCTCAGTCCTGCAGTCACGCGCTTCTACCGGGTCTGCGCCGTCAACGCGTCCGGAGGTTCCGGCTACGCCGGTCCCGTTTTTGCCACGACGCTGACAGGCCAGGCAGATTGGCGTCGTACCCACTTCGGCACTACGAGTAACGCTGGAAACGCGGCCGACGCCGCAGACCCCGATGGAGACGGTGTCCCCAACCTGCTGGAATATGCGCTCGACGGGGATCCCGGGTCGTCGATGTCCGCGCAACGGCCAGCCGTGCAGGTGTCTGCGTCCGCACTGCAGATTGCGTTCGTCCGAGCCCGCTCTGACGTCACCTATGTCGTGGAGGCATCCACGGATATGGTCGTTTGGACCGAAATCGCCACAAATCCGGGGCAAGTCGGGCAAGCTGTCACGGTGTCTGATACAGCGACGATCTCGGCCGCCGCACCACGCCGTTTCCTGCGGGTTCGCGTAAGCGCGCCTTAAGCCCGGGCGCGAGCGTCCAGGCATGGCTCCCGTAAATATGGGCGCGGGCGTCAGCGGCGCCTATTAAAAAACTGGTGCGGGCGGAGGGAATCGAACCCTCGATTCAAGCTTGGGAAGCTCACGTATTACCTCTATACTACGCCCGCTTGAGGTGCCGAGGCCGGCTCGTTCAGGGAGCACCGGCTCGCGCTGTCGACGCTGTTGGCGACCGACGGAGGGACACTTTGGGAAGGCTTTGCGATTTGGCAAACGAAAAAGGGCAAAAGTGTAAACGTACCGGGCGTTATCGTAATGGCGACAGGCATCGCGCGGATTCGTCAGGCCCAGGATACCTCACCTGAAGACGTGGGAAAACTTTGGGCCGCATGACCGGGGCATCCTGCCCCCAAGCTGGACCCGCCGGTTTGGAGTGCGCCGGTGGGGGGGCGCAATTCCTTTCTTGCGAGGAGAGGGCGGGGTGGCATCCTCGGCCCCATGGAACCCTGGAAGAAGGTGCGCGAGTTCGAGGACATCACCTACGAGAAGAGCGGTGGAATCGCCAAGGTGACGATCAACCGGACGAACAAGCGGAACGCGTTCCGCCCGAAAACGGTGACGGAGATGATTGAGGCGTTCCTTGACGCGCGTGAGGACCCCAAGGTGGGGGTCGTGCTGCTGACAGGGGCTAACCCGCAGACGGACGGCAAATACGCTTTCTGCTCCGGCGGGGATCAGACCGTGCGTGGGCAGGCGGGCTACGTGGACGAGGGCGGGTTGCCGAGGTTGAACGTGCTGGACCTGCAACGGCTGATCCGGACGATGCCGAAGGTGGTGATCGCGCTTGTCGCCGGTTACGCGATCGGGGGCGGCCATGTGCTACACGTCGTCTGCGATCTGACGATCGCGGCGGACAACGCGGTTTTTGGGCAGACGGGGCCGCGGGTGGGCAGTTTTGACGCCGGGTTCGGGTCGAGCTACCTGGCGCGGATAGTCGGTCAGAAAAAGGCGCGGGAAATCTGGTATTTGTGCCGTCAATACAACGCTCAGCAGGCGCTGGAGATGGGGCTCGTTAACGCGGTGGTGCCGGTGGACCAATTGGAGGCAGAGGGCGTGAAGTGGGCCAACGAGGTGCTCGAAAAGAGCCCGCTGGCGATCCGGTGCCTCAAGAGCGCGTTCAATGCGGACTGCGACGGTCAGGCAGGCATTCAGGAACTCGCGGGCAACGCGACGCTGCTGTATTACCTGACAGAGGAGGGCAGCGAGGGGCACAAAGCGTACCTGCAAAAACGGCGCCCGCAATTCTCGAAGTACCCGTGGCTGCCCTGAACGGCCAGAACACATTCAGTTCAGTTCTGTTGGATAGGAGCTGCCGCAACGCACGGAAAAAGTCGCGTGAGGGATTTGCGCGTCTGGCGCGTTTAGTGGTCCAGGCGGACGGTTTGGCGTGCTGGTACGCCGGTCCGCGGATTTCACTATGCGTATTCGAAATTTCAAGACGGCGGGCAGTCTTCTCACCGCTGCGCTGATGTTTTCTGTGGCGACCCCGGTTTTCGCGGAAGGCGGGCACGGGGCAACCTGCGAACATGGCCCCAAGACGACGGCGGCCGCGCAGGCAAAGGGGGCACTCGTCTCGTACGAACGGGTCTGGAAGGCGTTCGCGGCGGATGATTGGAACGCGGCGCGGGCGGCAGCGGACGAGCTTGCCGTGCGTGCGCAGGCCGAAGGGAAGACGGCGGTGGCTGAGGCAGCCCGTGCGGTCGCGGCAGGGAAGAACATTGGCGAGGGCCGTGAGGCGTTCAAGGCTCTGTCCCAGCAAGCGATCGTTACTTGGGGAAAGACGCCCGGCTACCAGGCCATGACTTGCCCGATGATCAAGAACGGGGAGTGGTTGCAGCCGGCAGGCAAGGTCGCCAACCCGTATGCAGGCAAGGCGATGCTCGAATGCGGGTCCGTGCGAAAGTAGCCTGACCCGGGGCCGGTTTGGGCCCGCGGGTTTATTATCAGGGGCCTTCAGGCCTGCGTCTCCAGGCAGGGATAGGGCCGGTGGATTACACAGGGCGCGCCGTTGCCGCGGCGTGCCCTTTTTTGTGCCGCCCGGGCCAGAACAAACGGTTTTTTGAACCGGATGAGGAAAACGGGGTTGAAAAGGACAGATCCCGGTGGCATTAAAGGGTCTTTTGAGTAATGAGCCAGGAATTGGCGATAAAGACGGTCCAGCGGGTAAAGGAAGGCCTCAAGCGGAACGAGTCGGCGACTGTGACGGAGGTAATCCAGCTTTTTCATGAGCTGGCGTCACGGGCGTTCACGATTTCCGTCCAGGAGCTTGCGGACCTTATCTGCAAAGATGTGACGCTGATGGCGAAGGTCCTCAGCGCCTCGAATACGCTGGGCTACAACCCTCACGGCGTACCCGTCACAACGATCGCGCAGGCGATCCAGATTGTAGGTTTCAGCAAGATTCGCAACTTGGCCATATCGTTGCTGCTTGTGGACAAGGCCGACCAGTCCGGGCACCTGCTGGAGCAGACCGAGGTTGCGGCGCTTGCCTTGTCGAGCGGCGTCCTGGCGCAGAACATCCTTGAGCGCAAGGGGTTTCCTGATCCCGACCGTGCCTTTGTGTGCGCGTCGCTCCGCAATTACGGCAAGCTTCTCCTGAGCACGTACCTGGTGGAGGAATTCAGGTATGCGAAGGACTTGGCGCGCCAGTTGGGCCAGCCGGACGAGGCCTTCGAGCGCGTGTTCGGCCTCACGCCAATCAATCTCGGCTTCCGCATTCTGTCGGACTCCCAATTGCCGACCGTTGTCCTGGAGTCCCTCCAGCCCGTCACCGCCGAGACGTTGCGCACACAGCGGCCTACGCCGGGACAGGAACTGCAACTGTGTTCTGACTTTTCGGTCCAGCTCTGTGAGCTTGCGGTGGACCCGGACATCACGCCAGCGGACTTTGAGCGCAGAACGGGTGACCTCGCTGCCCGTTTCGGCAACAGCCTTCCCCAGGAAGAGCAGTTGATTCAGGAACTTCTCAAGACCGTGGACAACACGGTGCGCAACCTCTGCAAACGCTATGGCTTTGCGCAGCTTCCGGCGTCCATTTCTGGCGGATTCAAGGCCCGCGTAAACGGCGCGTCGCCACCCAAACCGGCCGTGCGCACCCCCGTCGTGCCGCCGAAGACGCAAGGCTCTCCGGTGTTCCCAGGAGCCCACGGCCGCGCGGCCCCGCAAGCGATCCTTTCCGCCTCGGGAGACCAAGCCACGAAGGGTTACACGCCGCCCGCAGATCAGCGCCTGCTCATAGCGCCCGATCAGGAAGTCCACGGGCCCTCGCGGGAAGAGCTGCTTGCGTTGGATATCCTGCAAAAAGGCATCGCCCAGATGACCTTCCAGATCGGGTTTCCGCACACGAGCTTTCAGCAGATCGTAGAGATCGCCGTGCAGACGATCCACCAGGCTTTACGCCTGGATGACCTTGTCCTGCTGATCCGGGACGAGGACTCTGGGATCTTTGTTGCCCGCTCGGGCAAGGGGGCGATTATCGACGGAATACGGAACCGGCCGGTCGTCGATCCCGAGGAGCGGACACTGTTTTCGATCAGCATCAGCCAGCGCAAAGACATCCTGATTCACGACGCCACGCTGCCGAAGATCCAGCCGCACGTGCCAAAGTGGATGAAAATGTATACGGTGAGGTCGCTGGTAATCCTGCCCGTGCAAGACATGGGCGAGGTCGTTATCGTGCTCTCCGGGTCGCGCAGCCGTGGGCGGGCCCTGGATTTATCCGGAGAGGTGTACAAGGCGCTTCAGGCCTTCCGCATCCATTTCGCCACAGCGCTGCGCGTGGCCGGGCGCAACGTCGCCTAGACGTCTAAGTTTCCGAATCTGTTTCCGGGCCTTTTTCGCCCACGCCGACTCGAGGACGGGGCCGCCCATGCTCGCCGTTGAGTCGGTGCAAGCCGCAACGCAGAGTCGTCCGCGCCGAGGCTGTCGCCGGTCGCTTTCGGGCCGGAACTCTGGGGTTTGGGCGCCGTTGGCCCGTTTTAAAGCATGCGGCTGCCACCGTCCCACCTCACCTCGAGAGGGCAGGGGAGCTTGCCGTCCACGCGGACAGAGGGGGCTTCGGTCGTGGACTTGCGGGCAGCGCAGTGCAGGGACACCGTGGCGTCTCCAATGGGATAGTGGTCAACGCCGTGTGCCTCGGTAAGGCGCACGTCCCAGACGAGGCGTTCGGCTTCGGGGCGCAGACCAAAAACATATTCGAGGAGGACGGCCACGGGAGGCACGCCCGTCCACCCGACGAAGTCTTTGCCGCTATTTCCTTCTCCAACGAGATCCGGAGCGTAGTTTTCCCAAAGTGTGCCGGTCTTGAGGAAGCTTTGCACCACGTTTGCGACGTGATTGACGCCGATCTCATGCGCAAGCTTGTCGTTCCCGCCAAGCTTCGTAAGCCCGCGCAAGACCATGTAATTTGTGGGTGCCCAAACCCCGCCGAGCCAGTAACCGCCGCGTGGATCAAAACCAGGGCTGTCTGCGGAGAGGGAGGCCACGCGGTGCGCACGCGCAAAGCTTTTTGGGTCGTCGAGGTGCGCAACGAAACGACTCATCCGTTCAGGCGGAACAATGCCCGCGAGGAGAGCCCAATAGGCGCCGATGGTCTTTACGGATTCAAGAAGGGAGCCGTTGGCATGCCGGTCGTGGTAGAAACCGGTTGTGTCGGACCACAGGTGTGCGTTTATCCACGCGGCCAGACGGGTGGCCTCCTGCGAGAACTCCGCAGCCTCTTCTTCGCGCCCCAATTCCTTCGCCATTGCAACCAGGACCTTGTCAGCGAGGACGGCCTGCATGCAGGTATCGACCCAGGCCATGTGGCCGTGATCGTACCAGACGTGCCTGCCAGCGGGCACGCGGGGCTGGTTGTCCATGCCCGTTGACCAGCCGGTGCCCCAATAGCTGCCGTCGGGCCAGGTGCGGTTCAGGCGGAACCAACGCGTATAGGCGGCGAGCGGAGCGAACACTTTTTCCAGGCGGGCGCGGTCCCTCATCGTCTGGTAGTATTCCCACTCCGCCCACGGGAGGACGTTTGGGCCGGTCCCGCTGGGGTCAAAGCGCAGGAACCTGTCGTAGCCGCTAACCTCGTAGATCTCGCGACAAATGAAACCGTCCGGGTGCTGCTTCGCGTAGAAATTGTCGAGCGTGCCCTGGAAGTTCCAAGCGTGGCGCCCGTAGCGGCCGAAGAGGGTGATAAACGCGGAGTCCCACATGAACACCGAGTCGTTAAAGGCGGTCGCGTTGTAGTCGGACACGAAGCCGTTTTCTGCCGTGGCGCGCCGGAAGTTCCGGAACGCGATCTCCCAGACCTTCCAGTAGCAGGCTATGGTGTCTTCATGGCCGGCCCAGTGAGGCTGGGGGAGGAGGTGGCGGACCTCGTCGAGTTTCGGCCAGGGGGGTGTTGTTGCCGGCGGGGCGAGCCTAATAAACGAATTCTGGCTGTAGAACGGATTTTCTACGTAGGTCTCGTAAAAGTAGGTGGAACCAAGTTCGGGGGACAGGGGTGTGCGGCTTTGGTGTATGCGCATGGATGGATGTTTGAAACGGGAGTTTACACGATGCGCCGAAAAACGCAGCCGTGGCGTGACGGAACCGTTCTGAACGCCTCACCCAAAATTCGTGTGAGCGGCGAGAACGGTTGACCTGCTGACACATACGAACTTAACATCACAGAGCGGTGCCGGGACTATGGAAAGTCATAGGGAGTGATCAACTTATCGGCGACATCCTCCGCGTTTCGCGTGACATGGTCGCCGTGCTCGATCCGCAGTTTCGTTTTGCGGCGTTCAACGCAGCCTTTCGGGAGGAGTTCAAAGGCATGTACGGCGTCACGCCCCGTATCGGCCAGTCTTTTGACGAGGCAACGCGCAGCTCGCCTGTAGATCGCGAAGAATTGCTTGCCTGTTTCCGCCGCGCGCTGAATGGCGAAAGCTTCACGACCGTGCGCCGGCATCGCGGGAACTTCAGCGTGCGGCACTACGAGACACAGTTCCGCCCGCTTGAAGGTGGCGGCAAGCGCATTGTGGGCGTGTGTTGCATTGCGACGCTTGTGACGGATTTCGCGCGCGCCGAAAGTGCGCTGCGTGCCAGTGAGGAACGGTTCAGGCTGATCGCCGAACACGCGACCGACGGCGTGTGGGACTGGGACCTGCAGACGGGCGTTACATTCCTGAGCCCGAGCCTGAAGCGCCTGTTCGGTTACGAGGAGATTGAGCTGCGCGACATGCATGAAACCTGGGTCCAGCTCATACACCCGGAGGACCGTGCGCATGTTCAGGAAAGCCTGACGGCCCACCTTAGGAAGGGCGAGCGCTTCCACGTGGAGGCTCGGTTCCTGCACAAGGACGGCCATTTCATATGGGTCCTCAACCGTGGAACGGCGCTGCGCGACGAGCAGGGGCACCCTTACCGCATGGTGGGAACGCAGACGGACATTTCCTTCCAGAAACGCCTCGAAGTGGAGTTGCGGCAAGCAAAGGAGGCTGCGGAAGCGGCCAATCGCGCAAAGAGCGATTTTCTCGCGATTGTGAGCCACGAGATCCGCACCCCCCTGAATGGCGTCATTGGCTACGCTTCACTCCTGCGCAACACGAAGCTCGATCAGGAACAGAGCGATTACGTCCTGACGATCGAGAGTAGCGGAGAAACCCTGCTGGACCTTTTGAACGAGATTCTCGATTACTCGAAAATTGAATCCGGGAAAATTGAGCTCGAAAGGCGCAATGTGGATGTCGCGAAGCTCGTGGACCAGACGGTCCGGATGGCGACCCCGTTTGCGCAGAAAAAAAACCTGCCGCTCGTCGTGGAGGTCGCGAAGGACTCCCCAAAGATGATTGTGGGCGACGAACTGCGCATACGGCAGGTGCTGCTCAATCTCGTAAACAATGCGTTGAAGTTTACGGACGAAGGGCGCGTCACCCTGACGGTCACAACGGCCTTGCACAAGGGCGAGCCTGCGGTCGGGTTTGAGATACACGATACCGGCGTGGGCATTGAGCGGGAACGCATGGCGCTCCTCTTCAAGCCCTTTGTCCAGACGGACTCGTCCATTGCGCGGCGCTTCGGCGGGACTGGCCTGGGCCTCGCGATCTGCAAAAAGCTGGTAGAGGTGATGCAGGGCGATATCTGGGTAAGTAGCGACCCGGGAAAAGGCTCGTGCTTTGGTTTCTGCATCCCGTGCGAGGTTTCACAGAGCCCCTCTGCGGAAGACTCCTCCCGTTAGGTTTTCACCGGGGTTAGCCGGACGCGGCGCTTTGCTTCTTGCTGAAGCCTTGAAATTGTATTTGTTTCTCTCTCCGAGGCCCACCACCCATGGCGGACGATAATCCAGAACACGCGCCTGAAAAGGCGAAGCCCGCAGATCTCACCGACCTGAAGAACTTGAGCTTCGGCATCAATTGGAGCTCAACGAGCGAAGGAGGCGAAGGCGGAGCGCGGCGAGAGCGCGAACGCGAACGCGGCGAACGCCGGGGCCCTCCGGGTAGCGGCGCACGCCCTCCCCGGGATCGGCGTCCCCATGCCCCCGGTCGTGGAGGCGACAGGCCGGCAGGCGGCGCTTGGCGCGGCCCTGCGGGCGGTGGTTCCCGTCCGTTTGGCGACCGTCCTCGAGGGGATCGGCCTGAAGGCCGTGAAGGTGGCGCACCGGAACGCCGGGATTTTCGCGGTGAAGGTCGCCCCGGCGGCCGTACGCCGGTTGCAGGCCGCGGCGCCCCGCGCCCGGGCGCTGAGCTGCCGTTCCGCCCGACGGTGGACGTCCTGTTTTATCCGGAAGACGCCCCGTTCCGCGCCTTGACCAAGGCGATGCGGGCTTCCTGCCGCACCTACGAGCTTTTTGAGATCGCGAAGGTCATTCTCGAAAAGAATGACGGGTTCCTCGTGGTCGTGAAGCCGCGGAAGGGCCGCCAGGGCGAACCCGCGCAGACCCTTTTCCTCTCTGCGCCCGATGGTCTGCCGTTCGAGCGCGAAGACGAGGCCGTTACGCACGTTTTCAAGCAGCACCTCGACAAGTTTTTCACGATTGAGGAAACGACGGTTGAGCCCCCGAAGGGCACTTTCGTCGGCATCAACAAGTGTGGCATGACGGGTGAGCTCTTGGGACCGCCAAATTACCACCGCTATCAGGCGCTGCTCCATGAGCACCACACCACGCGGCTCCCGCACGTGTCGTTCGAGCGTTTCCTGTCCCGCGTTGAGCTGGTCAAGGACCCGGAAGTCGTACAGCAGTGGTTGCAGAAGATGACGAAGTCGACGCGGTACGTGCTGAAACTGCCGCTCGAAGGGGAGCAGACCTCGTTTGAATCCCTTGAGTCCGCCCGCCATTTCCTGCTGAACAAGCGCAAGGAACAGCTCGTGCGCGCGGTCGATCAGGTGCGGTTCGCCGGTAAGCTCATCGAAACTTTGCCGCAGTCGAACATCCGGCGCTCCGTAGAGGCTGTTCTCGATCACCAGCGGCGCTTCCCGCTCGATACGGCGAACAACCTTCGCGGCCGTCTGCGCCGCATGAAGTTCAGCATCTATAAGAAGGGCTCGAAGGGCGTATCCTACGTGTGCGCGGTGAAGCGGAAGTTCCGCACGCCCGGCACCGTATTCGCCGACTCGATCCAGCAGGTGCTCACGTTTATCGAGCAGCACGCGATGGTCAACGTCGCGGACCTGCCGCAGGAATTCCTCGGTTTGCCGAAGTCCGTAGCCGCCGCTCCGACCGAGCAGCCGCTCGCTCCCGCAGAGGCGGTCGAGCAGCCCACGGCGGATCAGGTCGCCGCGCCCGCGCGTCCGCGCGATGTCGAGGTGGCCGGCTTGCCCGTTGCTCCGGAATCTGAGGGGGCGGTAACTGCGCCCGCAGAGGCCGAAACGGCGCCGGTTGCTCCTGAAGTGGAAACCAAGGCGGAGCCCGCCGGGCCTACCCTTACACCGGAACAGGATGCCCGCAGCCGCCAGCTCATGCTGGACCTGCGCTGGCTCGTGACGGAAGGTTACGTCACGGAATACGGCGACGGCCGCCTGTTCGCGCCGCCGCCGCTTCCTGAGAAGCAGGCGGCACAGGCCGCGGCAGAGGAGGAAGATGCCGGTGACGAGGTTTCCGTAGAGGAAGTGGGCGGTGAGGATCTGCCGAAGCCCATTGACGGACCGGAAAAGGATCTGGGCACGATCCCGGCCGACGGTGCTGAAGGCATCGGCGAAAACCCGGATACCCAGGAAACTCCCCCCGGCGGTCTGCCTCATTAGTCCGGCAGGTTTTGCGCTTTCAAAGGCGACTCGGCTTTGGCCAGGTCGCCTTTTTTTTGCGGGCCTTGCCCGAACAAAAAGAAGGAGGCCGGCGCTCCCCCATGCGCCGGCCTCTGGTCAGCGTACGCGGCATGCCCCCCTTCGTAGCCGCTCACGCAATCTTCTTCTGTGCCTGCCAGGCCACGGGCGCCGGTTTTGCCAGCTCAGGCTCGAAAAGGCGATCCTGCTCCCGCCTGAGGAGCGCGGCGACCCCTGGGGCTGGCAGTTCCACGTCCCCGTAGGCGAGCACCTGGTCAGCCGGAATGTCCCGGAGCACGCGGCATCCGTGGGATAGCCCCATCGGCAACAGGCGTTGCTGGAAGGCGAGCTCCGCCTTTTCGCATTGCCCGTAAGTGAGGAAACCACCGATCCCGTCGAGAATCTGGCCTGCTTTGAGCGCGACTTTCGCGGTGGCCACGACATCCACCTTCGGTGCGCCCAGTGGGGCGAGGATGACGTCCCGGAACAGCACGACGCGCGCGACGGACAGGGGGACCTCAAAATGACACAGATGGTAAGGTGTATAGAAGCTGTAGAGGGGCCCCGGCCCGAGCTTATAGAATTGCAGGTAGGCGCGCTGCTTGGGGTCATCGGCGCACGCGAAAACGTACACCGCGGGCGTGGGTTTTGCGCCGACGACGTAGTCCACGATGCCGCCGAGGGCCTTCAGTTCGTCCACGTCATACCACGACGTCAGTTCGTCGATATGGCGTGAGAACTCCCACCCGGACATACCCAGACGCGAAACCGTGAAGCCCACCCCGTTGGCCACCGTCGCTTGCTCAAACGACATTTTCGTGCCGTCCGCAAAACTGGCGACCATCTGGGGCTTTTGGTTCCACTTCTGCGCAAAGGCCGCCTGGGTGGCAGGGTTTCGGCGTACATCCTGGAAGCCCTTGATATTGCCGCAGACGAGCGGGCGCAGGCCGATGGCCTTTACGTAGCGGAACAGGTTCGCCTCGACGCCGGGCTGGTCTCCGTCGGGCTCCGTGTAGATGACGCCCGCGCGGTCGGCGCAGACCTTCAGGATGGGGCCGACGGTCGCGTCGAGCTCCGCGTTCATGACGAGGATGTGTTTGCTGTGCGAAAAGGCTTTCAGCGCAACCTGCGCGCCGAATTCAACATCGCCGGTTACCTCGATGATGGCCTCAAGGGAAGGGGCTTCGCAGAGCAGGAAAGCATCGTCCGTAATGGCGGGCCGGTTGGCGGCGATGGCATCCTCCAGCTTTCCCACGCTGCCGACCTGAACGGGCTCCTGAAGCCCGCAGTCGGTATACGCGGCCCGGGCGTTCGCGAGCGTACGGTTGGAGATTGCGGCGAGGCGCAGTCCGGGGTTGTACAGGATTATCTGGCGGGCGATGGCCGCCCCCATGTAGCCCGCGCCGATCAGGCCCACGCGGATCGGCACCCCAGCCTCTGCGCGCGCCTGCAGGGCGCGGTCAACGAGCGTAAAGAGCGGGTTCATGACGCGATGCGAACGGGTTGCGTGGCGGCGTGTGGCATCGCGCCGGCGTCTTTCCAGACCTTCCAGGGGGCCGTGCCCTTCGACCACATCTGGTTCAGCATCGTGTATTCCTGGAACGTGTCCATGGGCTGCCAGAAGCCGTGATGGAGGTAGGCCTGGAGCTCGGCGTCTTCCGCGAGCATCTGCATGGGCTGCTGCTCGAGCATGATCGTCGGGTCGTCGGGCAGGTAGGAAAATATGCGCTGGGAAAGCACCATGAAACCGCCGTTGATGTAGCCCGCCGTTGTTTGAGGCTTCTCATTGAAGCTGGAAATCGTGGCGTCGCCGCGTAGCGAGAGCTGGCCGAAGCGGCCTGGCGGGTGTACGGCCGTGAGGGTGGCGATCTTTCCGGATCGCTGGTGCAGGCCCACGACCTCCGAGATGTCCACGTCGCCCACGCCGTCCCCATAAGTGAAGAGGAAGTCCGTTTCTCCAAGAAGGTAGCGCTGGACCTGCTTCAACCGGCTCGCCGTGCCGCTTTCCTGACCGGTGTTCGCAAGCGTGACGGTCCAGTCTTCCTCGTCGTGCCCGTTGTGAAACTCAATCTGGCCGGCGCGCCCGAGCCTGACCGTTGTGTCGCAGACGTTCCAGAGGTAGTTCCGGAAATACTCCTTGATGACCTCTCCCTTGTAACCGAGGCACAGGATGAAGTCCTTGTATCCATAATGCGAATACGTCTTCATGATGTGCCACAGGATCGGCTTGCCGCCGATGGGCACCATGGGCTTCGGGCGAAATTCGGTCTCCTCACGCAGTCGCGTGCCTTTTCCTCCGCAAAGTATGACGACTTTCATGGTAATTTGGCCTCCAGGAACCTGGCCCTCCCCGATGCTTGAGCGTCTCGGGGAGGGCAATGGACGTTTTGGGGTTTTGCTCTGCTCAGCTCGCGTGCGCCACCTGGGGGACGTCCGCGGGCGGATAAACGGCGAGTTCAGGGATGGGGACGACGAACCTCCCGCCCCACTCACGGATTCCCGCCATTTGCTCCATGACCTCTTCCTTGAGGTTCCAGGGGAGGATCAGGACGAAATCGGGCTTGGTCTCGAAGATCGTCTGCACGGGCTTTACGGGGATATGCGTGCCCGGCAGGTAGAGGCCTTGCTTGTGGGGGCTGCGGTCCACCGCGTACTCGATGAGGTCCGTGCGGATGCCGCAGTAGTTCAGCAACGTGTTTCCTTTTGCGGGTGCACCATAGGCAACGACACGCTTTCCGGAGTCTTTGGCCTCGCAGCAGAAGCGAACCAACTGCCGCTTAACGGCCTCAAAGCGTGTGGAAACGGTAAGGTAGGTTTCGAGCCGGTCCATGCCCGTGGCACGCTCTTTCGAACGCACGCTTTCGCCCCGCTGGGTGAGGGCACCCGGTTCCCGTTCGCGCGCATGGCGCACATACACCCGAAGCGAGCCCCCATGGGTCGGGATCTCCTCGACGTCGAAGACGGTCAAGCCGTGCGCCGCAAACACCTTTTCAACCGTGTGCAGGGAAAAGTAGCAGAAGTGCTCGTGGTAGATCGTGTCGAACTGGTTGTTCGTGATGAGCTGGTAGAGGTGCGGAAACTCGACGGTGATCATCCCGCCCTGCTTCAGCACAAGCTTCATCCCGGCAACGAAGTCATTGAGGTCGGGCACGTGGGCGAGCACGTTGTTGGCGATCAAAAGGTCCGCCTGTTGCCCGTTCGCGGTCATCTCCGCCGCAGTCTCCTGCCCGAAGAAGCGGCACAGCGTAGGTATGCCCCGTGTCTCGGCGACAGCCGCGACGTTCCTCGCCGGTTCCACGCCTAGGATGTGGACGCCGCGTTCGCGGAAAAATTGCAGGAGGTAACCGTCATTGCTGGCGAGCTCGACCACGCGTGAGCCCGGTCCCAGCGGATGCCTGGTGAGGATCATGTCCGCGTAGCGCCGGGCGGACTCCAGCCAGGAGTCGGAGTAGGAAGAAAAATACGCGTACTGCTCGAAGAGGTGTTGTGGCGTGGCAAATTGCTCCAGCTGCACGAGCAGGCATTTTTCGCAGACGTAGGCGTGGAGGGGGAAGAAGGATTCCGGGGCCGCCAGTTGCTCCTTCCTAAGGTAGGCATTGGCAAGGGGCGAGACACCGAGGTCGACAAAGGTGTGCTTAAGGGGATGACCGTCGAAACGACAATGCGGCATGGGTATAGTGGGGGTTACACCGGGCGAGGCCCGGTTTGGGTGAACGCGGGCCTGGTCTGCCCGCCTGCACTCAACGCACCACGATACGCCGGGAGGTGCCGCTCAACAATCGGGCCCCAGACGGTTCGAGCATGGCGTCAGTCGGTCCCCCGCGACCTCCGGGTTCTCCCTGAACCCACCCACGTCGCTTGCCGATACGGAGAAACGGTTCTCAGGCGCGCAGCCCATTTTTGCCCATGCCGCCTCCTGAAGAAGGCTGACGGGCTCCGCTACCGCAGGTGCGCCCCGTTCCCGGTTACGCTTTGGCCGGTATGCCCGGCTGTTCCTTCCGCAGGTTCCAAAGCCGCTCACCGAGGGACTGGAGCAAATCGTGGTCGGCCAGTTCCCGAATGAACTCTTCGGGAAGCTTCATCAGGCCGTTCACAGCTCCCAGGATAGCCCCAATAACCGCGCCGCGGTGGCAGTTGTCTCCGCCAAGGTTTGCGTTGGCGATTAACGCCTCGCGGGTATTGCCCTGATATTTCAGGCAAAGGTAAATGCTGAGCGGAAGCGCGTCGGAAAGGAGCGGACCAGAGCGCAGTTCGTGCGCGGCCACATCCTCGTCCGTGCGGTGCTCGATCCAGCGGCGGAAGGGGTAGGCGAGGGCGGGATGGCGGTCCATCCCCATCCGCTCGTAAATGACGTAGTCGAGCGTCTGCCCTTGTATCAGGAGCGACACGATGTCCGCCAGAAGGTCGCTCGCGGACGCCATGGCCTCCCCGCGGTGGGTGAGGTGCAGGTGCTCGCGTGCAAGGGCCTTGGCCTGGGCGGGGGCGCCGCTGAAAAGCAAGAGGATGGGCAGAACCAGGCAGAGGCCGGCGGCGTGGTTGCTCTCCGCGCCACATTCGAGCGGCGGCTTGTTGGAGGCGTAATTGCTGAAAAACACCCGCAGCGCCTCCGGTATATAGGTATCGTGGTGGCGCCCTGCCACCAGCATGAGGTCCAGGAAGCGGCGTATGTAGTCCTCGCGGTCGTACCGGCGGCAGTCGGCGAGCGACTGGGCAAGCTCCCGAGCCAGAAGGAGAATCAGGGTGTTCTCTCCCGCCTTAAGATCGTTATGGTAATGGGTGCCAGGCTGTTTCCACGTAGCCGCGCGCTCGTGCAGGATGTCCGCATTCGGGCTGTTCTCGAACTTGGTGCGGAACAGGTTGCTTTCCGGATGGGGCAGGCGCGGCGCCACGTAATGCGCCAAACGGCCATAGTCCCGCATCAGGGTCATGCGGTTGTAGTACCCGTGAACGGGCATGGAAAGCGAATCACCGGCGAACATTCCCCACCAGGCGCCCAAAAAGCGCGAAAGCTGGGGTTGAAGTTCACGATGAGAAGGGCCGCCTGAGTGGGGCAAGGCGCCAGGGGGTCTCATATGAGCAGAAAGGTAGGCGCAGCCCCTAAGGCCTGCAAGACTTTATCGGCTGGAAAATCAACGTCTTGGCGTGAATCACGGCTGGTCCGCGCTTGGTGTACAAAGGAGAGCCGCCACGTTGTGTGGCGGCCCTGAAATGCCCATCGGGAAAAGTCGTACGAGGCCGGAACTTAGATGCTGGCCCACTCGCCGTCGTAGTCGCTTTCCGTCCCGGTCGTAAGGGGCCAGGGGACGGAGGGATCCACGAAGTCGGCGGTTTCGCGCAGGCGGTCCCAAAAAGCAATGGCGCTGCTCTCGGTGGCGTCGACCATGTAGGGGATGACCTTGCGTTTATAGTACCGGGCCAGGCAGCGGAGCAGGATGCTGGCGTAACCTCTTCGGCGGCTCCATTGGTCACTCTGGATGCGACCGATCACGACGTGCATAGGGTCCAGCAGGAACGTGGCCGAGCTCACCGGGCAATCCCGTCCATACGGAACGAACAGGGCCTCAAGGTGATCCACGGAAGGGTGGGCAAGCTGCACGCGACCTTCAGGAAGATCTATGGTTTCCAGCGCGGCTGAGCTTTCGTCTCCGGGCGGGGGTTCGGACAGGTGGGTAGGTGTTGTGGTGGTGGGGCTCATGGCGGACATACGCAGGCGCTGACGGTGCGGAAAAATCCTGCCTGCGCGGTGGGGGGCTGAGTGGGTAAAAATCGTCGCGGCGCTGACCTACTTAAAGGCAATGCTGCAACCGGACCTCAGATTGTAGTCGAATGGGCCCGCTTCTGCCAAAGCCGGTTTCGATTTGGTCACGCGAAAGTAGCGCGGCTAAATAGGCTAGGGCCAATCGACATATGGGTTACAGCCACAGGAGGGCGGAGGCGAGGTA